>NZ_LIRL01000058.1 GCF_001419795.1 Streptomyces niveiscabiei | reverse complement strand
GGTTCGGCCTGACGGAGGACGGCCGCCTCGACCTGAGCCGGATCGACGAACTCCTCGACGAGCGCACGAAGGTCCTCGCGCTGACCCATCAGTCGAACGTCCTCGGCACGATCAACCCGGTCCGTGAACTCGCGGACCGCGCGCACCGGTTCGGCACGGTGGTCGTCGTGGACGGCGCCCAGTCGGTGCCCCACCGCCCGGTGGACGTACGGGAGTTGGGCGCGGACTTCCTCGCCTTCTCGGGCCACAAGATGCTCGCGCCGAACGGCATCGGCGTCCTGTGGGGCCGGGAGCGGCTCCTCGCGGACCTCCCGCCGTTCCTCACCGGCGGCTCGATGATCGAGATCGTCGAGATGGACCGCTCGACGTTCCTGCCGCCGCCGCAGCGCTTCGAGGCGGGCGTCCCGATGACGTCCCAGGCGGTCGCCCTCGCGGCGGCCATCGACTACCTGACGGCCCTGGACATGCGCGAAGTCGCCGCGCACGAGGACCGGTTGACGGCGTACGCGCTCCAGGAGCTCCAGCGGGTCGACGGCGTACGGATCGTCGGCCCCACCGACCTCGCCGACCGGGGCGCGACCCTCTCCTTCACGGTGGAGGGCATCCACCCGCACGACGTCGGGCAGATCCTCGACGAGCGCGGTGTCGCCGTGCGCGTCGGGCACCACTGCGCGCGGCCGATCGTGAAGCGGTACGGGATTCCGGCGACGACGCGGGCGAGCTTCTACGTGTACAACACGGCGGCGGAGGTGGACGCGCTGGTGGAGGGCGTGCGGGCGGCGCAGAAGTACTTCGGGGCATAGGAGTTGCGTTGGAGCGCGCTCCAGCTTCTACGGTCTCTCCCATGACGAACAACGAGAGCACCACCCGCGACGAGCGTTTCGCCCACGGCCTCGAAGTGCTGCGCGCGGTGGACGGGGAAGCCGGCCAACGGGTCATCGACTCGCTGGCCGGCATCAGCCCCGAACTCGGCCACCAGATCGTGGCCTGGGGCTTCGGCGAGATCTACGCACGTCCCGAACTGGCGCCTCGTGACCGCCAGTTGGTGACGCTCGGGATGCTCACCGCGCTCGGCGGCTGCGAACCGCAGCTGGAGGTGCACATCAACGCCGCCCTGAACGTCGGCCTCACGCCGACGCAGATCACCGAGGCGCTGCTGCACTCCGCCGGGTACTGCGGTTTCCCGAAGGCCCTCAACGCGACGTTCGTCGCGAAGAAGGTCTTCACGGAGCGGGGGATCCTGCCGGCTACCTCTGCTTGATCCGCAGGAACGTCACCGAGTTCGCCGGGAAGGTGTACGTGAACTTTCTGGCGACTCCGTCGACGGTGGACGTCACGGGCGCGACCGGGGTGGCCGTCTCCGTGTTCACGGCGTCGGCGGCTGCGGCCAGCGTGGTGGCCTTCGCGCGGGACGCGACCCGGGAGGTGCCGAGGTCGATCGCCGTACGGGCGTCCACCGCCTGCGCGTTGACGACCTTCACGATCAGCTCGCCGGTCCGCGCGTCGCGCGTGACGACCTGGCGGAACGGCTCGGCCGGCTTGTCGTCGGTGAAGCTGCCCCACTCCTTGCCGTCGATGGACAGGGTGACCTGGCGGCCCCTGACCTTGACGTCGACGTCGTAGGCGCGGCCCGTCTCGACGCTGCCCGCCTTCGAGATCAGCGTCGACTTGCCGCCGTCCACGGCCTGTTCGACGGCGGTCTGGGTGTTGTTCCAGCCGCCGATGTTGAACCAGTAGAAGTTTCCGGTGTCCTTGACGCCGAACGCGACCAGGAACCCTTCCTTCCCTGCCTTCTTGGTGGCCTTCACGTGCAGGTCGTAGTCGTGCCAGCTCGGGTCGCCCGCGCTGACCAGGGTGTTCTCGGCGGCCGTGTCCGTCTGGACGTACTGGCCGTCCTGGACGCTCCAGCTGCCGCCGCCCGAGTGCGTCCACTTCGAGGCGTCACCGGAGAAGTCGTCGCTCAGCAGGGCCGTGCCGTCGGCGCCGGTGACCTTGACGTCGTCGTAGGCGGCGCTCGTGGCCCAGGTGGAGAGGCCGACCGCGCCCGTGATCGGGCCCTGGAGGGACGGGGTGCCGGTGGCCTTCGACGGGACGACGCGGTCACCGACGTTGGTCATGAACAGCTTCTGGACCTCGTAGTTGGCGGAGTTCCAGGAGGCGTGGTTGTTGAACCAGATCAGGTCGGGGCGCCACTGGACGTAGTCCTCGTTCGCGAACAGCGGTGCGTACGAGGCGAGTTTGACGACGTCCGCGTTGCGCTCCAGGCCCGTCATGAACGCGGCCTCGCTGAGGCCGTTCTTGAACGCGTTGCCCTGGGAGGCGTATTCGCCGAGGAAGACCTTCGGGCCGCCGCGGTCGTACGTGTCGTAGCGGTCGTTGTTCTGGAGGAACCACTGGGGGCTGTTGTAGTAGTGCTCGTCGACCATGTCGACCTTGGCGTCCCGGTTGAGCTGCCAGGCCGTGTCGAAGGTCGAACCCGAGTCGTCGGGGCCGGAGTTGGAGATCACCGTCATGTACGGGTACGTGGCCTCGATGGCCGCCCGGAACTTCTTGAAGCGGTCGAAGAACTCGACGGGGAGGTTCTCCTCGTTGCCGACCTCGATGTGGGTGAGGTGGAACGACTTCGGGTGGCCCATCTGCGCGCGGAGCTTGCCCCACTTGGAGGTGACGGGTCCGTTGGCGAACTCGATGAGGTCCAGGGTGTCCTGGATGTGCCGCTGGAGGAGCGCGGGGTCGTCGACGGCCTTGTTCTGGCCGCAGCCGGTCACCAGCGCCGGGACGACGGGCAGCGGCATCGCGCCGATGTCCTCGGAGAAGCGGAAGTACTCGTAGTAGCCGAGGCCGTAACTCTGGTTGTAGCCCCAGAAGTTGGAGTTGACGGCGCGGGTCTCGACCGGGCCGACCGTGTCCTTCCACTGGTACGAGCGGGCGCGCTGCCAGTTCGACGCCTCGCTGTAGTCCTGCATGGAGCCGGTGTTGACGAGGCAACCGCCGGGGAAGCGGACGAAGCCGGGCTTCAGGGCGGCGACCTTCTCGGCCAGGTCCTTGCGCAGGCCGTTGGGTTCGCCCTTGTAGGTGTCGCGGGGGAACAGCGAGACCATGTCCAGCGCGGCGGCCTCGGTGGAGGCGACGCTCAGGCGGCCGACGCTGCTCGTGCGGGTCGCCGTCAGCGTCACCTTGTACTGCCGCCAGCCGCCCGCCCGTACGGCGACCTGGCGCGCGGTCGCCAGGGTGCCGTCCGCGTCCTGGAGGGTGACCGTCAGCGTGGTGCCGGACTGCGCGCGGGCCCAGACCGAGAAGTCGTACTTCTTGCCCTGGTCGACGTGGACGCCGGTGTTGTAGCCGGAGTTCGTGACCGCTGAACCGGCGGCCAGGGAGAGGTAGTTGCGGTTGCGGTCGTTGAGGCGGCCCGCGTCGTCCACGACGTTCGCCGAGCCGGTGACCGTCCACGCCGTCAGCGGGGTGTACGAGCGGTTGTCGACGGTCGAGTACTCGAAGGAGCGGTTCTGGACGAGTTCCGCGTACAGGCCGCCGTCCGCGGCCCTGTTGATGTCCTCGAAGAACACGCCGTACATCGTGTCGTCGATCGTCGCGCCCTTCGCGGCGGGGTCGACGGTGATCGTGTAGTCGGTGGGGGCGGCGGCGTGTGCGGTGGTGGGCAGTGCGGCTGTGGCCAGCAGGAGGGCGGTGGCGCCGAGACCGAGTCTCAGGCGGGTGCGTGGCATGGGGGCTCCGCGGCTCGATGTGCGAAATATCGGACAATGATCAGCACTTCGAACGGCAAGATAGGGAGGGGGCACGAGGGCGTCAATGCGTCGCGCGGTACCGAAAGTGTCGGAAGGCGGGTGCGGGTGAGCGGGTTGTGGGCGGTCGCGGATGTTCTCGGCCATCTCGCGGGGGCGTGGGCGGTGGAGCGGTCCGTGCGGGACCTCGCGAGCGGGGACACCGGTTCGTTCGCCGGTACGACCGACTTCCGGCCCCTGGACGGCGGCGGGCTGCTGCACCTGGAGTCCGGGACGTTCACCTGGCAGGGCGCCGCCCGCCCCGCCTCACGCACCCTGCGGTTCCTGCCGGGGCCGACGCCGGGCTCCGCCGACGTCCGCTTCTCCGACGGGCGCCCCTTCCACGACCTCGACCTCACGACCGGCCACCACCTCGCCGAGCACCCCTGTGCCGCCGACCTCTACCGGGGCGAGTTCACGGTCCTCGACCCCGACCACTGGCTGACGGTGTGGCGGGTAGGGGGCCCGGCGAAGGACCTCGTCCTCACGACGAGGTACACCCGCCACCCCTGAACTCACCCGAAGTGCAAGGCCATCCACTGGTCCGGCCGCTCCAACTCCGCGAACCCCAGCCTCTCGTACACGCCGTGCGCGTCGTGCGTCGCCAGCAGCATCCTGCGGAGGCCGAACGGCGCGAGGTGATCGCGGACTCCGGCCACGAGCGAGGTCCCGATGCCCTTGCCCCGGACACCCGGATCGACGTACACGTCGCACAGCCACGCGAAGGTCGCGCGATCGGTCACCACCCGCGCGTACGCCACCTGCTCCCCCGAACCGACCGCGTACACCCCGAAGTTGAGCGACCCGGCGATGGCGGCGTCCTGCTTCTCCCGGGCCCTCCCGAGCGCCCAGTACGCGTCGGTGGACAGCCACTTGTGCACCCGCTCGGCGTCGATGCGGGCGGTGTCGGGCGAGAACTCGTATCCCTCGGCGAGGGGGAAGGTGTCGGTCATGGGAGGAGGGTCGCAGGCGGGGGCGGGGGCAGTCGAAGGGGTTTACCGCGTAGGAGGCCTTGCGGAGGTCCGTCACCGCTGCCACCGTCCTCGTCCGGATCGCGGTCGCCCGACGCGCGCGGAGCTGACCCGGCCCCCGTACCGCCGTAGACTCAGGAGCGAGATGAGGAGGCCCAGATGCAAGCATCCGTGGGCGACCAGCTCGTCCAGCACGGCAGAGTGGTTGGCCGCCAGGACCAGGTCACCGAGGTGATCGAGGTCCTGGGCCCCGCAGGCCAGCCTCCGTACCGGGTCCGCTTCCCCGACGGTCACGAGGCGCTGATGTCCCCGGGCCCGGACTGCGAGATCCGGCACCCGGAGAACCGGGGCTGAGGACGGCCACGGGGTGGGCCCCCGGGTTCACCCCATGGCCTTCTTGCCGTAGTGGTCCTTCACCACCCGGGAGAACGCGCCGATCGGGTCCGCCTTCACCTCACGCGCCGCGAAGTACACGTGCCCCCGCACCTCGGGCCGGGCGTCCGCGAGGGTGAGGTGCCGGGAGAGTTCGGCGGGGTCCTGCCAGGGTGCGGGCTGGGCGGGGGCGCCCGCCTTGTAGAGGGCCTCGCCGATGTACAGCTCCGTACGGCTGCCCTTCGCGACGTCCGCCCACCACGGCACGAGCTTCGCGTAGTCCGCCGCCGCGAAGCCGATGTTCCAGTACACCTGGGGGACGATGTAGTCGATCCAGCCCTCGCGCACCCACTTCCGGGTGTCCGCGAAGTTGTCGTCGTAGGACTGGGCGGCGCGGGTGTCGGAGCCGAGGGGGTCGGTCGCCTTATTGCGCCAGACGCCGAAGGGGCTGATGCCGAAGCGGGTGGTGCGGCGGACCGCCTTGATCCGGGCGGCCATGTCGAGGACGAACGCGTCGATGTTGGCGCGCCGCCAGGCGGCCCGGTCGGGGAAGCCCTTGCCGTACGCCGCGTAGGCGGCGTCGTCGTCGAAGACCTGGCCGGCGACGGGGTACGGGTAGAAGTAGTCGTCGAAGTGGACGGCGTCCAGCGGGTAGCGGCGTACGGCGTCGAGGATCGCCCTGCGGCAGAAGGCGCGGACCTCGGGGAGCCCGGGGTTGTAGTACATGCGTCCGCCGTAGGTGACGACCCACTCGGGGTGGACGCGGGCGGGGTGCGTGGGCGTCAGCTTCGTGAGATCCGTGTGGTTGGCGATCCGGAACGGGTTGAACCAGGCGTGCAGCTGGAGCCCGCGCGCGTGCGCCGCCGCGACGGCCGTACCGAGCGGGTCCCAGCCGGGGTGCACGCCCTGCGTGCCGGTGAGGACGGCCGACCAGGGCTCGTACGGGGACGGCCAGAGCGCGTCGGCGGTGGGCCGCACCTGGAAGATCACGGTGTTGAGCCGGGACCGGACGGCGAGGTCGAGCCAGGAGACCAGCTCGGCGCGCTGCCGGCCGGCGGTGAGGCCGGCCTTGGAGGGGAAGTCCCGGTTCGCGACGGTGGCGAGCCACATGCCCCGCATCTCGCGCCGGGCGTACCCCCCGGACTCCCGCCCCGCGGCAGCCGCCTCGGTTCCCCCCGACAGCACGGACAGCGCCGCCACCGCGAACGCCCGCCGCGTCATTCGCCCCATAGCAGAACCCCTCGGAAACTCGGTGTGCGGATCGTCTCGGGGCACAGCATGCCCGACCCCGGCGATCGATCATCGATACTTGCTAGTAACGTGCACGTTCGGAGCAGGATCAGCACCGTGAGAGGAGCGATGTGACCGACATCGAACGCGTCGGAGTGGTCGGCTGCGGCCAGATGGGCGCCGGTATCGCCGAGGTCTGTGCCCGCGCCGGACTCGACGTGAAGGTCGCCGAGACGACCGGCGAGGCCCTGGAGTTCGGCCGGACCCGGCTGCTCACCTCGCTGACGAAGGCCGCCGAGCGCGGCAAGATCACCGAGGAGGAGCGGGACGCCACGCTCGGCCGCCTCAGCTTCACCACGGACCTCGGCGAGTTCGCCGACCGGGACCTCGTCATCGAGGCGGTCGTGGAGAACGAGCAGGTGAAGACGGAGATCTTCCAGGTCCTGGACCAGGTCGTGACCCGCCCGGACGCGATCCTCGCCTCCAACACCTCCTCGATCCCGCTGGTGAAGCTCGCGGTCGCGACGTCCCGCCCGGACCACGTGATCGGCATCCACTTCTTCAACCCGGCCCCGGTGCAGAAGCTCGTCGAGCTGATCCCGGCGCTCACCACCAGCGAGGGCACCCTCTCCCGCGCCCAGCTCTTCGCCGAGAAGCTCCTCGGCAAGCACGCGATCCGCGCCCAGGACCGCTCGGGCTTCGTGGTGAACGCGCTGCTGATCCCCTACCTCCTCTCCGCGATCCGGATGTTCGAGACGGGCATCGCGAGCCGCGAGGACATCGACAACGGCATGGAGCTGGGCTGCGCCCACCCGATGGGCCCGCTGAAGCTGTCGGACCTGATCGGCCTGGACACGGTCGCGTCGGTCGCGCACTCCATGTACGAGGAGTACAAGGAGCCCCTGTACGCCGCTCCCCCGCTGCTCCAGCGCATGGTGGACGCGGGCCGGCTGGGCCGGAAGTCCGGCGCGGGCTTCTACCCGTACGCCTGACTACGGACCGTCACCCGGAACGGGCCCGGCGCTCTTCGGAGCCCCGGGCCCGCGCCATTCACACACCGTGTGCGCGCCGGGCCCGCATATGCCCTCCGCACACTCTCCCGCCGCGCCCACCAGGGAGGTTCACTCTTCATGCGCATGCAAGGGATGGCGTTCCGTTACGGACCATCACGGATCATCGCGGAGAGGAGCGGAGAGGTGACCGGCGATCCGGAACATCCCACCAGGACCATGAAGACCGAGGAACTCGCAGAGTTACGGCGCCGACTCGACGTGGCGTACGCCCGCGTCGAGGGCGGCCTCGCTCTGCTGACCCACCGTACCGAGGAGACCGCCAAGGAACTCGACGAGCTGAACAGCCGGATCGTCACCCTGGAACACCGCCGCTGGCCGCTTCCCTCACTGGCCGCGGTCACATCGATCGGCGCCCTGGTGGCCACCCTCTGGGAGCGGATGGGGCGCTGACGCTCACCCCAGCCTGAGGTGGTGCAGGAGCAGCAGAGCGGCGGCCATGTTCGCGGCCGGGACCTCCCCACGGGCGACCATGTCGGGGACGAGCTTGAGCGGGACCCACTCCCTGCGGTCCGACTCGAAGTCGTCGACGGGATGTCCGACGTACTCCCCCTCGTCCGCCCAGTAGATGTGGTGGCGGGCGTCGGTGAGTCCGTTGGACGGCTCGACGGTCATCAGGTGGTGGAGAGGCCCCGGCCGCCAGCCGGTCTCCTCCTCCAGCTCCCGCGCCGCCGCGTCCGCGACGTCCTCGCCGTCCTCGACGACGCCGGCCGCGAGTTCCCACCCCCAGCTGTCCGTGATGAAGCGGTGCCGCCACAGCAGCAGCACCTCGTTCGCCTCGTTGACCACCGTCGCGACCGCGACCGGCCGCAGCCGGATGAGGAAGTGGTCCAGGTGCCGTCCGTCGGGCAGTTCGACGTCCGCGAGATTGACGCTGAACCACCGGTTCACGTACACGGCCTGTTCGTTTTTTTTCGTCCACTGCACGGTTCTGCCACCTTCCGTCGGGTAAGGGGCAATATCGCAGCAGGGGATGTGCGACGGAGCGGTACGGAGGTGGGAGCGGGAGCACACAGGGGGCGGATCGGGAGCGCTGTCCGGAACGCGGACAGCCTTCAGCGGTACGCCTTCCCTGTATGCCACTGATCAGTCGTACGCGTGTCTCTACAGCGGAACCCGCAGCGCCCCGTCGATCAGCTCGGCCGCCTCGGCCGTACCCGCGCCGCCGCTGCGCGCCAGGTGCTCGCGGACCTCGCGCAGCCGGTCCCGCAGCCGCTGGGACTCCATCCCCCGCGCCTGCTCGGCCATTTCGACGGCCGTGACGACCGCCTTGTCCGCGTTGCCCTGCCGCAGCTCGATCGTGGAGAGCATCGCGAGGCGGTGGACGCGGCCCCGGTCGTGCGCCGGGGTGTCGACGGCCGCGGCGGCGTGCTCGGCGGCGGCCGTGATGTCACCGAGGCTCAACAGGGCTTCCGCGACCTGGACGTTGACCAGGCCCGGCTGCACATAGCCCGTCTCGTCGGGTTCGTGGCCCCGCCGGATGCGGTCGGCCGCCGTCTCCGCGCGCCGGATGCAGGAGATCGCGCTCGTGCTGTCACCGAGGTGCGCGTACGCCTTCGCCTGCATCGCGTACAGGTCGGAGGCGAGGGCGGGGGTGATGTGCTTGCCGGCCGTCCGCAACGCCGCCTCCGCGAACGCGACCGCCTGGCGGAACTCCCGCATGAACAACGCCTGGTTGACCAGCAGCGCGATCACGTACGCGCCGAGTCCCCGGTCGCCGCTCGCCTTCGCCAGGCGCAGCGCCTGGTGGAAGTAGCGCTGCGCGAGGCCGTGCGCGTCCGAGTCGTACGCGCAGATGCCCGCGATCGCCACCAACCCGCCCGTCGCGCGGTGCAGTTGGCGTCCCGTCGCGTCCGTGTAGCCGCCCCTCAGCAGCGGGGCCGCCTCCGCGTTGAGAAAACCGACGATCCTCGCGCGCGTCGCCACGCCGCCCGCCTTGCGGTACATCTGCTCGTAGTGGGCGCGGGCCGCCCTCAGCATCTCGATGTCCCCGGCGGTCACGCGGTGGCGGCCACCCCGGCTCACGTCCACGTCCTCCGGGGGGTTCTCCCACTCCCACACCGGCATCACCGCCGGAGTGCCGGTGACCGCCGGAGCGCCCAGGATGTGCGGCCGTTGCTGCTCGTCCGAGCGCCACAGCGCGGTCGCCCGCTCCACGAAGCCCGAGAGCGTGCCCGAGTGGGGGGCGCCGGGTTCGCCCGGTACGCCGAGACCGATGTCGTCCAGCGTCACCGGGCGGTGCAGGCGCGCCGCCAGCACCTCGCAGATCAGGTCCGGGACCTGGCCCCTAGGGCGCTGGCCCTTCAACCAGCGGGCCACCGCGGTGTGTTCGTACCGGAGCGCCAATCCCCGTCTCCGGCCCACCTCGTTGACGTGAGCCGCCAGGCCCGCGTGCGAGATGCCGGCTTCGTCGAGGATCGCGTCGAGGAGGGTGTTGGGCTGCATGCTGGCCCCCGTTGTGGCTCGGTGGGACCAGGGTAGTGGGGGTGGGTTCACACGGGGTGTGAAGGGAGCGCCCGCGGAGAGGGGGGTGCGCGCGGTTTCGGCGGGCGGTTCAGTGCGGGTTCACTGGAGTGCCTCCGGCCGGGGCGGCGGCTCCCCCTCGAAGTTGCGACGTCCTGGCCGGAGGGTTGGGCGACTAAGGATGGGGGGCTAGGGGTGAGTTGTCGGGCGCGGACCGTATGGGGCTGGTCGCGCAGTTCCCCGCGCCCCTGAAGGATTGGGCTGGGGTGCGTGGTCCGGTGCGGGCGGGCGGTCGGGGTCGCGTAGCGACCCACCCCGCGCCAGGCGCCCCGGATGCTCCCTCTACGCCAGCAGCAGTGCCACGATCGCCGGGCCGAAGCCCGCGCCCAGTTGGTAGCACAGCGTGAACAGGCCCAGTGCCGTCGTGCGGAGGCGGTCCGGGGCTCCGCCCACCGCGACCACCGAGAGGGTTGCCTGGCCGGAGGCCGCGACGAAGACCGCGACGCCGCCCGCCGCCAGCATCAGCAGTGCGGGGACGCCGACCGCCACCGTGATGGGGGCCGCGACTCCCAGTGTCAGGAGCACCGTCAGGACCGTCCTGCGGTTGAGGCGGCCCGCCGAGGCGGCCATGCCCCACGACAGGATGGAGCCGGTCAGGAGGGCGATCAGGACGCCGACGCCCACCGACGACGTCGTCCAGCCCTCGTTGTCCTCCAGCAGGCGGGGGACCGCGTAGAGGAGGGCGAAGTACGTCGTGGAGAGGGCGCAGACGACCAGGCAGGCGGTGAGGTAGAGCGGGGAACGCAGCAGGGGGGCCGGGACGAAGCCCTCGGGGCGGCGGCGTATCCACGCGGCCAGCGCGGCGATCAGGGCGAGCGCGCAGAGGATCGCCGGGAGGGGGAAGCGGCCGAGGAGGACCAGCGCTGAGATCAGCCCGCCGGTGAGGAGCGCGCCGGTGACGTCGAAGGGGGTGTGGCCCTCGGCCGGGCGGAACTCGGGGGCGCGCAGGTAGACGTACGGCGCCGCGAGCAGGGCGACCGCCGACAGGGAGAGCGCCGCGTGCCACGAGACGTGGTCGCTGAGGAGGGAACCGGAGAGCGGGCCGAGCGCGCCGAGCATGCCGCTGCCCGCCGTGATGACGCCCATGCGGGCGGGCGTACCGGCGAGGGTGATCGCGGTGGTGATGAACCCGCCCCCGCCGAAGGCCTGCGCGGCCCGGCCGACGAGGAGGCCGGGGAGGGAGCCGGAGAGCAGGACGGTGAGTGTTCCGGCGACGATCAGCGCGGAGCTGACGAGGACGGCGGTCCGTACGCCCCGGTGCCGCAGGAGGGCCGCGACCATCGGCGTACCGATGGCCATCGCGAGCCCGAAGACGGTGGCTGTCCAGGTCGCCGTGGAGACGGATATGCCGACGCCGTCGGCTATGTCGGGCAGCGTCGTCGTCGCCGCGTTGGCGCTGAGCGCGGTCGGGGTGGCCATGAGTCCGAGGGCGAGGGCCGCGACCGGGCGCCGTTCGGGTGCCGGCGTGGGGGCCTGCACGGAGGTGCTCGGTGAGGAACGGGTCATGGATCGGTGGCCTCTCTGGGGGGACGTGACACAGCAGCGATGGCCCGCTGGCAGAGGGGGAACCACTGCGGCTAGAGTATGGATTACACCGATGACTGTAAACAATGCGACGATGGATGTAGGTCCAACGGCGTAGACCGGAGCCGCTCCGGTGCCGGGTACGCTGCGGTCCTGCTGACGATCGGAGGGACTGCCATGACGGTGGGGACGGCGACGACGGACACCCGTCGCGGCATGCCGGAGAAGCGGCGGGCGATCATGCGCGCGGCCCGCGCCGTGTTCGGCCGCGAGGGCTACACCCGCGCGGGCGTGGACACCATCGCCCTGGAGGCCGGTGTCTCCAACCGCACCATCTACAACCACTTCACCGACAAGGAACAGCTCTTCCAGACGGTCGCCCTGGAGGGCGCCGAGCAGGTCACCGCCGCCATCGCGGAGATCCTCGAACGCCACCTCCGCAAGATCGTCGACGTCCGCGAGGACCTGATCGCCTTCGGCCTGGAGCGCGTCGCGGCCGTCACGGAGTTCCCCGACCACTTCGCCCTGGTCCGCACGATCGAGGCGGAGGCGTCCCGCATCCCCACCGACGTCCTGGAGGCCTGGCGCGACGTCGGCCCCCTCTCCGCGCACAAGCGCCTCGCCCCCTACCTGCGCCGGATCGGCGAACGCGGGCTGCTCCTCCTCGACGACCCCGAGCGCGCCGCCAACCACTTCAACCTGCTGACCATCACGGACGTCAACCAGCGCACCTTCTACGGTGCCCTGCCGCTGCCCGAAGCGGAGGTCAACACGATCGTGGTGGACGGCGTGGACACGTTCCTGCGGCTGTACGGAGTCGAAAAAGGCTGACACCCGGTATTCACCGGCTAATTCGCGGCGTTTTGGAAAAAGCGCCGAGCCGATTTTTCCCCTGCTGTCTTCCCAGCTCAGAGGCCACTTCCGGGTGGCCTTTCCGTCGTTCCCCTTTTGCGGAACGGTGACTTGACGGACTCTCCCCGACCTCCTTTCCGCCCTCCCGTGACCGGCCGATGCTGACGGGGCAGGAAAGGAGTCACAGATGAACCTCGCCCCTGTGGGAATCCTCGGGACGGGCTCGTACCTGCCGTCCCGCGTGGTGACCAACGAGGACCTGGAAGCCCCGACCGGCGTCACCGACGAGTGGATCGTCCGCAAGACCGGCATCAGGGCCCGCCGCTTCGGCAAGCACGACGAGGCCACCTCGGACCTCGCCGCAGCCGCGGCCCGCGCCGCCCTGGAGGACTCCGGGACCAGAGTCGCCGACCTGACGCTGATCGTCGTCGCGACCTCCACCCCGGACTCCCCGCAGCCCCCCACCGCGGCCCTGGTCGCGCACCTCCTCGGCGCCCCCAGCACGGCCGCCGCCTTCGACCTGAACGCCGTGTGCAGCGGCTTCGTCTACGCGCTCGCCGCCGCCCAGCGGATGCTGGCCGCGACCGGCGGCACCGCGCTGGTGATCGGCGCCGACATGTACAGCCGGATCACCGACCCCACCGACCGCCGCACCCGCGTCCTGTTCGGCGACGGCGCCGGAGCCGTCGTCCTCGGCGCCACGGACCGGCGGCGGATCCTCGCGAGCCGGCTGCTCACCTACGCCGAGGGGCGGGAACTGGTCGGGGTGCCGGCGGGCGGCACCCGGCTCGGGGTGAACGCCGGGACCGTGGACGAGGGACGCCACCACTTCGTGATGAACGGGCGCGGCGTCAAGGAGATCGTGTACGACAAGCTGCCCGGCACCCTCTTCGCGTTCCTCGACGAGGCCGGCGTCGCCAAGGAGGACATCGCGCACATCGTCCCCCACCAGGGCAACGGCGTCATGCTCGGCGACCTGGAGCGCGAACTCGCCTTCCCGCTGGCCCGGTTGCACACGACGGTCGGCGAGTACGGCAACACCGGCGCCGCCTCCATCCCCGTCACGCTCGACGCGGCGGCCCGCGCGGGGGAGCTGCGGGCCGGGGACAAGGTGCTGCTGACCGCGTTCGGCGGCGGCTTCTCCTTCGGGCACGCGCTGGTCGAGTGGTGAGCGCCTCCGGTGAACCCGCGCTTGTGAATTCGCCGCTATGAAGAGGAGGACAGCAGTGGACGCCTACCTGCGGCGCATCGGCGCCGACCGGCCCGAGCGGGCCGACCTGGAGAACCTCGCCCGGCTCCAGGACCGCCACCTGAGGACCGTGCCGTTCGAGACGGTCGACTTCAACCTCGGCATCCCCATCAGGATGGGCGAGGACGTCATCGAGAAGATCGTCGACCGGCGCCGGGGCGGCGGCTGCTACGAGCTGAACACCGCCTTCGCCGTCCTGCTGCGCGGCCTCGGCTACCAGGTCGACCTGCTCCCCGGCCGCACCCTGCACAACGGCAAGCAGGCCCTGCTCGGCGCGCACGGCGGCCACATGATGCTCAAGGTCACGATCGACGGCGAGCCCTGGCTCGTGGACGTCGGCTTCCGCTGGGCCAGCCGCCGCCCTCTGCGCCTGCGCGAACGGGGCCCGCAGAAGGACGAGAACGGCGAGTACCACATCGTGGACGGCGAGTACGGCGACGTCGTCATCGTCCACGACGGCGTCCCCCGCGTCCGCCTGGAGACCCGCCCCCGCGACACCTACGACTTCGAGCCCACCCTGTGGTGGTTCTCCAGCGCGCCCGAATCGCCCGTCACCGGCGGCTCGGTGTGGGCGTCGATCGTCACCGACGCGGGCCGCGTCTCCCTCCTGGACCGCACGCTCACCCGGACCGAGGGCGGCGAGCAGGTCCGCGAGGTCCTCGACGACGAGGCGTTCCCGGTCGCCTGCCGCCGCTGGTTCGGCATCGAGCTGGACCGCCTGCCCCAACTCCCCCCGATGACCTGATGAGAAAGCGGAGCACCGTGCCTACAGAGAAGACCTTCGACGTCCTGGTCGCGGGTGCCGGACCCTCGGGCCTGCTCCTGGCCTGCGAACTGCTCAGCCGCGGAGTCCGCGTCCGCATCGTGGACGCCGCCCCCGAGCCGATGCACGTCCCCCGGGCGCTGTCCATCTACCCCCGCGCGATGGACATCCTGGCCGACCAGGGCCTGCGCGACGCGGTGTACGACGTGTCCAGCACGATCCGCACGCTCAGCTACTTCTCCGACCGCAACCACCTCGCCTCGTTCCACATACCGGAACAGCACGCGGCCCGCGTCCTGCCCCAGTACGAGACGGAACGCATCCTCACCGAACGCCTGGAGGCCCTCGGCGGCAAGGTCGAGCGCGGGGTGCGCCTGCTGTGCCTTGAGGGCGTCGACTTCAGCGGCCGGATCGAGGGCACGTCCCGTATCACCGCCGTCCTCGAAGGCCCCGACGGCATCGTCGAGCGGGCCACCGCCTCGTACGTCGCCGGCGCGGACGGCGCGGGCAGCGCGGTGCGCGGACAGCTCGGGATCGGGTTCCAAGGGTCCACGTACGGACTGGAGTTCGCGCTCGTCGACGCCAAGGTCGAGGGCGACCTCGACCCGGAGGAGATCCTCTACTACCAGGACCCGTCCGGCACCCTCGCCGTCGTCCCGCACCCCGGCGGCGTCTACCGGTTCCTGTCCGTCCTGCCGCAGGGGGCGGGCTCGGCCGGCGTCGAGATGATGCAGGAGATCGTCGCCGAGCGCGGGCCGCGCGGCGTACGGATCACCGAGCCCGTCTGGACGACCGTCTTCCGCGTGCACGCCCGCCTCGCCACCGACTTCCAGCTCGGCCGGGTCTTCCTGATCGGCGACGCCGCGCACGTCCACAGCCCGGCCGGCGGACAGGGCATGAACAACGGCCTCCAGGACGCGCACAACCTGGGCTGGAAGCTGGCCGCCGTCCTGCGCGGGACGTCGCCGGTCTCACTCCTCGATACGTACGGCCCGGAGCGGTTCGAGGCGACCCGGCGCAGCGTCCGCGATACGGACCTGCACACCAAGGCGTGGATGGCCAAGGGGCGGGCCCGCGTCCTGATGCGGGACGCCGGGTTCAAGCTCGCCGAGCGTACGGGGGCCGCGTCCCGGCTGTACGCCCCCGTCCTCGCCGGACGCCGCCAGACCTACCCCGTCGCGCGCGACACCCAGCTCCCCTCCGGCGTCTCGCCCTGCCAGGCGCGCGCGAAACTCCCCGGCGGGACCGGTGTCGGCGGGCTCTTCCCGCGCGAGCAGATTCTCGCGCACGGCATGAAGGGGTGGACGCTCGCGGTCACGGGGACGACCCTCGGCGCCGGGGACTGGCACCAGGAGGTCGGCCATATCGCCGCCCGCTGGCCCCAGTTGAGCGTGGTGACCGTCCCCGCGCGGACCCTCGCCGATGCCACCGGCTGCCGACGGCTCGGCTACCACCTCGTACGGCCCGACGGGCATGTCGCCGCGCATGGGCACGAGGGGGATCTGAACCGGTTGGAGAAGGAGCTCGGGGCTGTGCTGGTGCGCGGGAAGAAGGGCTGACGATGACTGTCCACGTGGGTGCTCAACTGCCCGTCAACGCCATCCCCGGCTACCGCGACGACCTCGATCTCGCCGCCGTCGCCCGGCACGCCGAGGATCTCGGTCTCGACTCCGTCTGGGCCGGGGACCGCCTCGCCGCCCCCTATCCCACCCTCGACCCGTCTCTGGTCCTCGCGACGGCCGCCGCCGCGACGACCCGTATCCAGGTCGGGTACGGCGTCATGCTGCTCGCGCTGCGCTCCGCCGCGTGGGCCGCGAAGCAGATCGGCACGCTCCAGCGGCTGTCCGGGGGCCGTACGGTCCTCGGGGTCGGCGTCGGGACCGGCGACCCCGGCGAGTGGGCCGCCGCCGGGGTCTCCCCCCGGGGCCGGGGACGGCGCACCGAACGGCTCCTGGACCTCCTGCCCGGCCTGCTCGCCGGGGAGCGCACCGCCCTGACCGACCTGCCCGGCAGCCCGCCCGTCGCGCTGAACCCGGCGGTGCCCGTGCCGGAGATCTGGATCGGCGGGGGCTCCGAACAGGCGCTGCGGCGGGTCGTCTCGCACGGGCAGGGATGGCTGGCGGCGATGAAGCCGCCCAAGGAGGTGGCCCGTTGCACCGGGCGGCTCGGTGAACTCGCCGCGGAACACGGGGTGCCGGCGCCCCGGGTCAGCATGCATCTCCACGTCCGCCTGCTGTCGCACGCCGACCCCGCCGCCTCGTCCCGCGTCGCCGACCGCCTCACCGCCCAGTACGGCATGCCGCGCGCCCTCTCCGGCGACGTCGGGGTCGCCGGGACACCTGCCCAGATTGCTGAGCGGCTGCGGGAGTACGGGGACGCGGGGGCCGAGCGGTTCGTGCTCGTGCCGTTCGGGGAGGACGGGGACGATCCGTTCCGGCAGTACGAACTGTTCGCGCGGGTAAGGGAGTTGCTGGCCCGCGACTGAGTCCGTGCGCAGGGCCCCGGTGACGATGCCGGGGCCCGCTGTCTTTCTTCATCGAGGAGTTGTACGAGCTGTGACCTCCGGACTCACGACCACCTCCGTCGTCCGCACCCACGGCGGTGACCTGCGCGGCACCCTGGAGACGTACCGGCAGCGTCCGCTGCACGTGTTCCGGGGCATCCCGTACGCCGTCGCCGAACGGTTCGCCTCGCCCCGAATCGCCCTTCCCTGGACGGGAGTTCGCGACGCGACCGCCTTCTCCCCGGCCTTCCTCCAGCCCGGCGTCCCCGACAGCCGCGAGGACGCCCTGTACGCCAACGTCTGGACGCCCGATCCCGGTGCCCGGCTGCCGGTGCTGGTGTACGTCCACGGGGGTGGCTGGCAGGTCGGGTCCGGGAGCGCGCCCACCTTCGACGGGGCCAAGCCCGCCGCGCTCGGGAACATGGTCGTCGTCAACTTCAACTACCGGCTCGGGGCGTTCGGTTGGGGCCTGCACGAGGCGTTCACCGACCCCGGTACGGGGAGGTTCGCGAACTGGGGGTTGCAGGATCAGGCCGCGTTGCTGCGGTGGGTCCGGGACAACGTCGAGGCGTTCGGCGGTGACCCCGGGGACATCACGCTGTGCGGGACCTCCGCCGGGGCCGTCACCGCGCGGCTGCTGACCGACGCCGACGGGACCCGGGGGATCGCGCGGCGGCTCATCGCCATCAGCGCGAGCCGGCCCTGGGCGCCCGCGCTGGGGCTCACGCCTGGGGACGCGACCGAGGCGTACGAGCGGCTCGCCCGCGAACTCGGGGTGTCCGTACCGGGGTTGCGTACGGTGCCGGCGCAGGCGTTGTTCACGGCGTGGAACGCGCTCTTCCAAGGGGCGCCCGCAGAGCGGGTGTTGGGCAGCGGGCGGGAGTACCGGGGGCCTGTGCTGGACCCGTTGACCGGGGTGGGCCGCGAACCGGTCGTCCCCGCGATACCGGTGATGTCCGTCCACAACCGCACCGAGGGGTCCTTCTTCACCGACCCGCACAGCGTGTCGTTCCCCCCGGCGCCGCCCGCGCCCACGGACCCGCGTCAACTGCGGGACGCCGTACGGGAGGTGATGCTCAAGTGCGCGGACGCCGTGGAGGACGGGCTCGCCGAGGCGTGCGTCGAGGCGTACCGGGAGGCCGCGCTCGACGAGGGGCGGCCCGCCGATCCGCTCTCGCTGTGGACCGAGGTGTGGGGGGACGCGGTCTTCCGGTACCAGATCGTCCGGCTCGCCCAGCGGCACGCGCTGCGGGGGGTTTCGCCGCAGTACGTCATGGAGTTCGCGCATCCGGTGCGGGCGCCGCACTTCGGGACGCCGCACGACGCCACGTCGAAGTTCCTGTTCGGGTCCCACGCGCACCCGTTGTTCGTGGGGCAGTTCGGGGACGGACCGGTGGAGCGGCGGGTGTCGGACACGTTCGTGGATCTGGTGGCGTCGTTCGTGCGGGGGGAGGTTCCTGTCGAGGGGTGGCCCGTGTACGAGCCGGGGGTGCCCAGTGCGTTGGTGCTGGGGGGAGTTGAGGGGGCTCGGGTGGAACATCCTTCGAAGTTGCGGCAGTTGGAGTTCTGGGACGGGGTGGAGT
>NZ_LIRL01000579.1 GCF_001419795.1 Streptomyces niveiscabiei | reverse complement strand
GCTCTCCAGAGCTACGCGGCACCGCCCTCGCCGCAGCCCGTGCCGCCGCGAAGGGGCTCGACTTCGGGGCCTGTCCCGGCGCGGAGGAACTCCCCGGCAGCATGAAGTGCGCGACCGTGGAGGTGCCCCTGGACTACGCCCGCCCCGACGGCGCCCGTATCCCGCTCACGGTCAGCCGGGTGGAGGCGACCCACCGGGACCCCGGCAACAGCAAGCGCCGGGTACCCCGTCAGGGTGCCCTGGTCTACAACCCGGGCGGGCCCGGCGGCTCGGGCCTGTACTTCCCGCTGATCGGCCTGGTCCCGGAGTGGAAGCGGATCGCCGCCGCGTACGACCTGGTCGGCTACGACCCGCGCGGGGTGGGCCGCAGCGCGCCGCTGTCCTGCCAGGACCCGAAGAACTTCGTCAAGGCCCCGTCGATGTCGCCGACGCACCCGTCGGAGTCGTACAAACGTGAACGCGTCGCCCAGGCACGCGCGTACGCGCGCGGGTGCGCCGACCGCTCCGGCGACGCCCTGCGCCACTACCACTCGCTGAACAACGCCCGTGACCTGGAGGTCGTCCGCGCGGCGCTCGGCGAGAAGGGCCTGACGTTCATGGGCGCGTCGTACGGCACGTACTTCGGCGCCCTGTACGCGTCGATGTTCCCGGGCCACGTCCGCCGCATGGTGTTCGACTCGGTCGTGAACCCGGACCCGTCCCGGATCTGGTACCGCAACAACCTCGCCCAGTCCCTGGCGTTCGAGAGCCGCTGGACGGACGTCCGCGAGTGGATCGCGAAACACGACGACGTGTACGGCCTCGGCGACACCCCGGAAGCCGTCCTGCGCAGCTACGAGCGCGCCCGCGCGCAGCTCGCGGCGGAACCGGCGGGCGGGGTCGTGGGCCCGGGGCAATTGCAGCGGGCGTTCCTCCAGACCGCGTACTACGACGACTACTGGCCGCACCGCGCGCGGGCGCTGTCGGAGTACCTGAAGGGCAGGCCGCAGCAGCTGATCGCGCAGGCGGGTCCGGTGCGGGAGTTCGCGGCTGAGGCGGAGAACGCGAACGCCGTCTACACGGCCGTGGAGTGCAACGACGCGCCCTGGCCGACGAGTTGGCGGACCTGGGACCGGGACAACACACGCATCGCGCGGGTCGCCCCGTTCGAGACGTGGGACAACGCGTGGACGAACCTGCCGTGCGCGTTCTGGACGGCCCCCCGCCAGCGCCCGCTGGACGTCCGTACGGCCCCCGGCGAGCTGCCGCCGACCCTCATCCTGGCCGCCGAGCGGGACGCGGCGACGCCGTACGAGGGTGCGCTGGAGCTGCGGCGCAGGCTCGCGGGGTCGGTGCTGGTGACGGAGCGGGACGCGGGCAGCCACGGCATCGGCGGCGCGTCGAACGCGTGCGTCAACCGGCACCTGGAGGCGTACCTCCTGACGGGCCGTCTCCCGGGCCGCCGGGCGGCGTGCGCGCCGCACGCCGAGCCGAGGCCGGCGGACCGCCTGCGCGAGGCGGCCCGCCGGCTGCGGTGAGGCCTTACGCGAGGCCCGCGACCAGTTCGCTCACGGACTTGCGGCGGCCCGTGTAGAACGGCACCTCCTCGCGCACGTGCATCCGCGCCTCGGAGGCACGCAGGTGGCGCATGAGGTCGACGATGCGGTACAGCTCGTCGGCCTCGAAGGCGAGGATCCACTCGTAGTCGCCCAGGGAGAACGAGGCGACCGTGTTGGCGCGCACGTCCGGGTAGCCGCGGGCCATCTTGCCGTGGTCGGCGAGCATGCGGCGGCGGTCCTCGTCGGGCAGCAGGTACCAGTCGTAGGAGCGCACGAAGGGGTACACGCTGACGTACTCGCGCGGGGTCTCGTCGGCGAGGAACGCGGGGATGTGCGAGCGGTTGAACTCGGCGGGGCGGTGCAGCGCCATGTTCGACCACACCGGCGTGAGCGCGCGGCCGAGCTGGGTGCGGCGGAAGAGGTTGTACGCCTCCTGGAGCTGGTCGCTGGTCTCCGCGTGCCACCAGATCATCAGGTCGGCGTCGGCGCGCAGGCCGGAGACGTCGTAGGTGCCGCGCACGGTGACGTCCTTCGCGGCGAGCTGGTCGAACAGCTCCTGGACCTCGTCGGCGTAGCCCGCGCGGTCCTCGGGGAGGACGTCCTTCAGCTGGAAGACGGACCACAGGGTGTAGCGGATGACCTCGTTGAGGTCCTTGGCCAGCTTGCCCTTGTTGGGGATCCTGCCGGGCTCGGTGGTGGGGGCGTTCTCGCTCATGTCCGTCATTCTCCCGCTCCCCCGTGCAGACTCTGCACCGGGTTCGCCGCCAGCTCCTGTACGGCGCTCAGGTCGCCGCCGATCTGGTCGACGGCCGCGTTGGCGCCGGCGATGCAGGCGGGGATGCCGACGCCGTCGTACTGGGCGCCGCAGACCGCGAGGCCGGGGAGTTTCGCGACGTGTTCACGGATGCGGGCCACGCGCGCGTGGTGGCCGACGGGGTACTGCGGGAGGCCGTCGGTCCAGCGGATCACGCGGGTCTCCAGCGGGGTCGCGTCGAGGCCGGTCGCCTCGCGGAGGTCGTGGCGGGAGAGGTCGGTGAGGGCGGCGTCGTCGCGCTGGAGGATCTCCGTCTCGCCGTAGCGGCCGAGCGAGGTGCGCAGGACCAGGACGTCCGGGTCCTCGTCGGCGACCCAGGCCCATTTCTGCGAGGAGAACGTGGACGCCTTGATGCTGTGCCCGTCGACCGGCGGGACCAGGAACCCGCTGCCCGCCGGGAGTTCGGCGTCCGCGCGCCGGTAGGCGAGGGTGACCAGGGCCATCGACGCGTACTCGATCGCGCGCAGTTCGGCGGCGGCGCCCGGCGACTCGTCGGCGAGGAGTCCGGCGGCCACGGGGGCGGGTACGGCGACGACGACGGCGTCCGCGCGCAGCTCGCGGTCCCCGGCGGTCACCCGCCATCCGTCGGCGTCCCGGCGCAGCTCCCGCGCGGGCGTGCCGGTGAGGATCTCGCCCCCGCGCGCGCGGACGGCGTCGGCGACGGCGAGCGGCAGGCTCCCGATGCCGCCCTCGATGCCGGTGAACACGGGCCCGGTCTGCTGGTTGGCGGCCATCTTGGCCTGGAGTTCGCGCACGCCCTCGGTGAGCGAGGTGTGGGCCTTGGCGATCTGGAAGAGCTGCGGGACGGCCGCGCGCATCGAGATGCGGTACGCGTCGCCCGCGTACACCCCGCCCAGCATGGGTTCGACGAGCCGGTCGACGACCTCGCGCCCGAGCCGCTCGGCGACGTACGCGCCGACCGCGACGTCCTCGCCGACCTCCGTGCGCGGCAGGTCGCTGTCGCGGCCGATGCGGGCGAGGCCCTCCTCGGAGAGGACGCCCGCGAGGGCCTCGGCGGCGCCGGGGACGCCCATCACGTGCCCCTTGGGCATCGGGCGCAGGGTGCCCCGGGTCCAGATCGAGGCGGTGGCCGTGGCGGGCGGCTGGAGGCGGCCTCCGAGGCCCACCTCGCGCGCGAGGGCGACGCCCTCGGGGCGGCGGGCCAGCATCGACTCGGCGCCGAAGTCGGTGCGTACACCGGCGATCTCGCCCGGCAGGAGCTTGCCGCCGACCCGGTCCGCCGCGTCGAGCACGGTCACCCGCGCCCCGCGCTCCAGCAGCCGGTAGGCCGCGGCCAGACCCGCGATCCCGGCTCCGATGACGACGACCTGCCCTGTACCGCCCGTACCTGCTGCGCTCATGGATCCAGCCTCTCAGACCCGACTGACAACGCTTCCCTCGCGGTGTGGCCGGGGCGCGTCCCGAACGTGACCTCTTCGGAACCCGGATACGCCAACGTCGAAGCGGGTCCGCGCGTCGAAGGAACGTCCGTCGACGCGCCGCGTCTTCACACCACTCGGGGGGATCTCCACATGCCCGCACGCAGATCCGCACACGCTCTCGCCGCGTTCCTCGCGGCCGTCGCCCTCGCACTCGCCGGGTGCGGTGCCGGCGGCGACGCCGGTTCGACGTCCCAGGACAAGGCCGCCGTCAAGGAAGGCGCCGCCAAGGAGGACGCCGACGCCGCGCCCGGGGCCACCGGTCCGGGCCCGTCCGGCGCCCAGGCGTCCACCCCGCCCAAGGCCGCCGCGAGCCACATCATCCGCACCGCCACGGTCAGCGTCGAGGTCAAGGATGTCGCCAAGGCCTTGGACGCCGCCCGCACGGCCGCCGTGGACGCGGGCGGCTACGTCGGCGACGAGACCACCACCCGCGACGAGGAGGACGCCGAGCACACGGAGGTCGTCCTGCGCGTCCCCGTGGAGCGCTACGACGCCGTCCTCGCGGACCTCCAGGGCACCGGGAAGCTCCTGGAGCGGACGTCGAAGGCCGAGGACGTCACCGACCAGGTCGTGGACGTCGCGAGCCGCGTCCAGTCGCAGCGGGCGAGCGTCGCGCGCGTGCGCGAGCTGATGGACCGGGCGACGTCCCTGAGCGACGTCGTCAGCCTGGAGGGCGAGCTGAGCCGCCGCCAGGCCGACCTGGAGTCGCTGCTGGCCCAGCAGGCGTCCCTGAAGGACCGCACGAGCCTCGCCACGATCACCCTGACGCTGTCCCGGACGCCCCCGAAGGCGCCCGAGAAGGCCGACGACGACCCCGGCGTCCTGGACGCCCTCTCCGGCGGCTGGGACGCCTTCGTGACGGCACTGCGCTGGATCGTGATGGTGCTGGCGGCGACCCTGCCGTTCCTGCTGGCGGCTGCGGTCCTGGCGATCGTGTGGTGGCGGCTGGTCCGCCCCCGGCGCACCCCCCGCCCGGCGGCCACGACCCCCGCGTTCGTCTCCGGCTTCCCGCAGACACGCCCCGACACGGCTCCCGCCCCGGAGCGGCCCGAGGAGGGCGGCGAGAACGAGGAGGCCCACGAGGGCGACGAGGCCCACGAGGGCGATGAGGGCAGCAAGGGCGGCGAGGGCGAGAAGACCGAGCGCCCCTGAGCCGCCGCAGCCCTCCGCGCAGGCGCGCGGGCCACGCTCTGGAACGCCGGGACGTCCGCCCCCGTAGCGTTGCCGCATGAGCAACAGCGCACGGCACCGGCTGGTCGTGATCGGCGGGGACGCCGCGGGCATGTCCGCGGCGTCCCAGGCCCGGCGGGCGAAGTCCCTCGGCGAACTGGAGATCGTCGCCTTCGAGCGGGGCCACTTCACCTCGTACTCGGCGTGCGGCATCCCGTACTGGGTCGGCGGCGACGTCCCGGACCGCGACGACCTCATCGCGCGTACCCCCGAGGAGCACCGCGCGCGGGACATCGACCTGCGCCTGCGTACGGAGGTCACCGAGATCGACGTCTCCGGCCGGCGCGTGCGCGCGCGGGATGTCGATTCCGGCGCCGAGTCCTGGACGCCGTACGACCGGCTGGTGATCGCGACCGGCGCGCGCCCGGTGCGGCCGGACATCCCCGGCATCGGCGCGCGGGGCGTGCACGGGGTGCAGACCCTGGACGACGGCCAGGCGCTGATCGACACGCTGTCCCGCGCGCGGGGGCGGCGCGCGGTGGTCGTCGGCGCCGGGTACATCGGCGTCGAGATGGCGGAGGCCCTGGTCAACCGGGGTTTCGAGGTGACGGTCGTCAACCGGGGCCGCGAGCCGATGTCGACGCTCGACCCGGACATGGGCCGGCTGGTGCACCGGGCGATGGAGGGGCTCGGCATCAGGATGGTCGACGACGCCGAGGTGACCGCTCTGCGCGCGGACGCGGAGGGGCGGGTGAGCGCGGTGGTCACGGCGGACGCCGAGTTCCCGGCGGACGTCGTCGTCCTGGGCATCGGGGTCCGCCCGGAGACGTCCCTCGCGCGGGCGGCGGGGCTCCCGCTGGGCGAGCACGGCGGGCTGCTGACGGACGACCACATGCGCGTGCGCGGGCACGAGGACGTGTGGGCGGGCGGCGACTGCGTGGAGGTCCTGGACCTGGTCTCGGGGCGGGAGCGGTACGTCCCGCTGGGCACGCACGCCAACAAGCACGGGCAGATCATCGGGACCAACGTCACCGGTGGCGACGCGGTGTTCCCGGGGGTCGTCGGGACGGCCGTCAGCAAGGTGTGCGACCTGGAGATCGCCCGGACGGGGCTGCGCGAGAAGGACGCCGTGCGCGCGGGGCTGTCGTACGAGACCGTCACGATCGAGTCGACGTCCCGGGCGGGCTACTACCCGGGCGCGGCGCCCCTGACGGTCAAGATGCTCGCGGAACGCCTGAGCGGCCGTCTGCTGGGCGTTCAGATCGTCGGTGGGGAGGGAGCCGCCAAGCGGGTCGACATCGCCGCTGTGGCGCTCACAGCGGGCATGACGGTGCGTCGGATGACGACCCTGGACCTGGGCTACGCGCCGCCGTTCAGCCCGGTGTGGGATCCGGTGCTGGTGGCGGCGCGCAAGGCGGCCCAGAAGGTGGCCGGTTAGGCGGTGCCGGTGAGGCGCGGCAGGGCGGAGACGGCCGCCGCCTGCTCGACGGGCTTCGCGTGGGTGGCGGTGGCCTGGCGGGTGCGCAGGCGGTGGCCGACCGCCTCGTCGAGGGTCACGGGCCGGCCGGTCTGGGCGGCGAGGCGCCCCGCCTCCTGGCCGAGGCGGGCCACGTCCTCCCAGGGGAGCCGGATCACGAGAGAGAGTTCGGCCTCGCCGTCGGGCAGGGCGTGCATGGGGGTGACTCGGTCGTTCATCGCCTGTTCCTCACGTCGTCTCCGCGAGCGCCTTCCCCACGCCGCGGGTGGTTGCCGGTTCATACGCACGCGCGCCGGTCGGCGTTCACCGGTTCGCGCGGCTCATCGCGGGAAGTAGTCCCTCGTGGTCATCCCCGTCCATGACGTGAACCCTGTGCGCCGTACGCCCGTGGTGACGTACGCGCTGATCGCCGCGAACGTGCTCGTCTTCCTGTGGATGCCGGGTCTGGCGGGCTCGGTGAAGGGCGACAGCACCCTGGTGCAGACGTGTCATCTGCACGCCTTCCTCGAACAGTGGGCGGCCGTCCCACGTGAGCTGATCCACCAGCAGATGCCGACGCTGGTGGCGACCGGCGACGTCCGCGCGGGCGGGTGTCTGATGGGTCCGCCGGACTACGACAAGTCGCCCGTGCTGAGCGTGTTCACGGCGATGTTCCTGCACGGCGGGTGGCTGCACCTGCTGGGCAACATGCTGTTCCTGCTGATCTTCGGCAACAACATCGAGGACCGCATGGGGCACGTGCGGTTCGCGCTGTTCTACGTGATCTGCGGCTACGCGGCGTCCTATGGCTTCGCCCTGCTGAACGCCGACTCCACCGACCCCCTGATCGGCGCCTCGGGGGCCATCGCGGGTGTCCTGGGCGCCTATCTGGTGCTGTATCCGAAGGCGCGCGTGTGGGTGCTGGTGCCGTTCCTGGTGTTCCTGCCGCTGCGCCTGCCCGCGTGGCTGGTGCTGGGCTTCTGGTTCGGGCTCCAGGCGTTCTACTCGGCCGGCGAGGGCGTCTCCTCGGCGGGGACGGTGGCCTACGCGGCGCACGTCGTCGGTTTCGTGGCCGGCATGCTGCTGGCCTGGCCGCTCAAGCGGAACACGATCCCGCCCCCGGAACCGCGCGGCCTGCTGTTCGGCAGGCGCGCGCGACCCCGGCACTCCTGGTGACGGCCGCCTAGCGCGCCGTCTGCGTGTGGACGTACTCCGCGAGCCGTGTGAGCGCGTCCGGGTCGGTCTTCGGCATCACGCCGTGCCCGAGGTTGAAGACGTGCCCCTCCAGGCCCGCGGCGGCGTCGAGGACCTCGCGCGCCTTGGTCTCGACGACCTCGGTGCCGGCGAACAGGACCGTCGGGTCGAAGTTGCCCTGGAGCGCCTTGCCGGGGCCGACGCGGCGGGCGGCCTCGTCGAGCGGGACGCGCCAGTCGACGCCCACCACGTCCGCGCCGGCCTCGCCCATGAGGCCGAGGAGTTCGCCGGTGCCGACGCCGAAGTGGATGCGCGGGACGCCGTACCCGGCGACCGCGTCGAAGACCTTCGCCGAGGCCCCCATGACGGAGCGGCGGTAGTCGGCCGGGGAGAGCGCGCCGGCCCAGGAGTCGAAGAGCTGGACGGCGGAGGCGCCCGCCTCGATCTGGACCTTGAGGAACGCGGCCGTGATGTCGGCGAGGCGGTCGAGGAGGTCGGCCCACAGCCCGGGGTCGCCGTACATCATCGCCTTGGCGTTCTCGTACGTGCGCGAGGGGCCGCCCTCGACGAGGTAGCTGGCGAGCGTGAAGGGGGCGCCGGCGAAGCCGATCAGGGGCGTCGCGCCGAGTTCGGCGGTGAGCAGGCCGACCGCCTCGGTGACGTACGAGACGTCCTCGGGGGTGAGGTCGCGCAGCTGCGCGAGGTCCTCGCGGGTGCGGATCGGGCGCTCGACGACGGGGCCGACGCCCGGCTTGATGTCGAGGTCGACGCCGATGGCCTTGAGGGGGACGACGATGTCGCTGTAGTAGATCGCCGCGTCCACGTTGTGCCTGCGGACCGGCTGGAGCGTGATCTCCGCGACCAGTTCGGGGCGGGTGCAGGACTCCAGCATCGGGATGCCCGCGCGCACCTTGTGGTACTCGGGGAGCGAACGGCCGGCCTGCCGCATGAACCACACGGGGGTGTGCGGCACGGGTTCGCGCCTGCACGCCTTCAGGAAGGGGCTGTCGTACGTCGCTGTCGGCGGGCGGCCCGCGGGGCTCTCGTTCGCACTCACGACGGAAAGTCTCGCACGCCCCTGTGACAGTCCCTCCCCCGCCTTGTTCGCCGAGTTTGTTCGCCGAGCGCGCACCCGCGCGTGGGCGTGCGCTCGGGTGTCTTGCCCTGCGCGAAGGTCCCGTTCCCCTTACTCTTCCCCGCATGGCTGCGGCTCAGGGACGACTGTCGGACGGCGCGGGGATGGACGACGCGAACGGGGGTGAGCGGGAGGCTCCGGCGGCCTTCCTGGCTGCCGTGGAGGCATTGCGGGCGGCGCGCGTGCGCCCCCAGATCGAGATGGAGCCGACACCGGCGCCGCAGCGGCTCGCGCCGTACGCGTACGCGCTGGAGGCGACCGTCGTGGACGGCGACCAGGATCTCGCGGACGGGCGCCTGGTGCTGCTGCACGATCCGGACGGGCACGACGCGTGGCGCGGAACGTTCCGGCTGGTGACGCTGGTGCGGGCGGAGCTGGAGCCGGAGATGGCGGTGGACCCGCTGCTGCCGGACGTGTGCTGGTCGTGGCTGACGGGCGCGCTCCAGGGGCGCGGGCTGACGTACGGCGAGGCGAGCGGGACCGTCACGCGCGCGGGGTCGCACTACTTCGGCGGGCTGTCCGAGCGTCCGGCGACCTCGCAGATCGAGATCCGGGCCTCCTGGACGCCCCGTACGGGCCTGGGCGGGGTGCCGGACGCGGCGGCACACCTGGCGTCGTGGTGCGACCTCCTGGCGCAGGTGGCGGGGCTTCCGCCGGCGGGTCCGGGGGACGCCTCCGTGGTCACGCTGCCCCAGCGTCGCGGGCCGCAGTCACGCTGATCCAGCCGCGTCTCCCCCGTTCGGGCGCAACTTGGTCATCCTTTTGTCGATACGGCCACTTTCCATCACCCAAGCGCACCCGAGCGAACCGACTCGATCTTCGGATGATCGATCGCATGTCCGAATTGCACGGATTCTTGCTCACTAGATCGTGATCATTTTCTAAAGGACCCCGGGTTCACTGCCGAAGACGACTGTGACCTTGAAGCTCCGCCCCACTTTCAGGAGGCCCGGTGTCCGTTCTCCTTGAGCAACCCGCAAGCCTGGTCGCCTACCGCCCGAACAAGCCCACCGCGATGGTGGTCGTGGCCGACCCGCGCGTCCGCTCCACCGTCACCCGTCACCTCTGGGCGCTCGGTGTCCGCGACGTGATCGAGGCCTCGTCCATCGCGGAGGCTCGTCCGCGCATCGGCAACCCCCGCGACATCTGTGTCGCCGACGTCCACCTCCCCGACGGCTCCGGTCTCACCCTGCTCTCCGAGACCCGCGCCGCGGGCTGGCCCAACGGGCTCGCCCTGTCCGCCGCCGACGACATCGGCGCCGTCCGCAACGCACTCGCCGGCGGCGTCAAGGGGTACGTCGTCACCGGCACCCGGGCCGGCGTCGGCCTGCCCGGCCGGCCCGGCGCCGCCCCCATCGGCGCCTCGGCCGCGCGCATGCACCGCCGCCCCCCGGGTGCCCCGAGCCACCCGGGCGGCTACCGCGAGCTCTCCGGCCGCGAGGTGGAGGTGCTCCGGCTGGTCGCCGAGGGCCAGTCGAACAAGGCGATCGGCGTCTCGATGGGCCTGTCGGCCCTGACCGTCAAGAGCCACCTCGCCCGCATCGCCCGCAAGCTCGGCACGGGCGACCGCGCCGGGATGGTCGCGGTCGCGCTGCGGACCGGAATCATCCACTGACCCCCGTCCACCGTCCCTGACCCCCCGCGATCCATGCGGAATGAGGGACTCCGGCTGGTTTCACACAAAGAATTCAGGCGGAAGCAAACCCTCCGGACACCCCTCCGCAACCGTCCGTCCACGCCCCGTCCCGACCCGGCCGGAGCCGTGCGTACGGCCGTCCGCACCGCAGCAGGAACCGTTTCTGCCGGTCGTCTCCACCGCGCCCCGCACGGGTCGTACAGCTGACCGGTTTACGCCCCTCCCCCGCCCGTCGACGGAACGTTCCGTCGGCGGGCGGCCTTCTTGCATGGATACCCTTGACAGGTGACCGACGCCCAAGAAACCGCAGCAGCCAGTTCACTGCGAACCACCGGAGGCGCCCCTCCGGACGACGGCGGATCAACTGCTCCGGGGGCGCCGACTCCCTTGCTGGAACCCCGCGAGGGGATTCCCCCCGTGGTCGCCGACGAGGAAGCCCTCGCGGAGGTGATCGCCGCGTTCGCCGGCGGCAGCGGACCCGTCGCCGTCGACGCGGAGCGGGCCTCCGGTTACCGCTACGGACAGCGGGCCTATCTCGTCCAGCTGCGCCGCGCCGGAGCCGGCACCGCGCTCATCGACCCCGTCGCCTGTCCCGACCTCTCCGCGCTCGGGGACGTCCTCGCCGACACGGAGTGGGTGCTCCACGCCGCGACCCAGGACCTGCCCTGCCTGCGCGAGATAGGCATGATCCCCACGCGCCTCTTCGACACCGAACTGGCCGGGCGGCTCGCCGGGTTCCCCCGGGTCGGGCTCGGCGCCATGGTCGAGAGCGTCCTCGGGTACGTGCTGGAGAAGGGGCACTCCGCCGTCGACTGGTCCACCCGTCCGCTGCCCGACCCCTGGCTGCGGTACGCCGCGCTCGACGTCGAACTCC
>NZ_LIRL01000578.1 GCF_001419795.1 Streptomyces niveiscabiei | reverse complement strand
CACCAACCCCACCCACCCCTCGCTACCCGCGAGTCACTATGGCCACTTCCCGTACCCCGCGCATTCACATAACCCCCTCGCGGCCCCGGCCCGGATTTTCGAACTCCGAATGCGGGACGTGCCGGAATTCGATCACCCGGATGGGACCGGGCGTTCGATGATCAATTCCGGAAACATCGAAGACCGGCCACGTCACGCCGAACGGAGTAGCGGAAGTCGCACACCAGGAAGGGGACATATCGGGACGTTCGCCCGCCTTGACGCGGTTCCGGAAGCGTGTAACGTACGCGTTTCGCCCCCCATGGAGAGCCGCTCCCACCTGCGAATACCCGCTTCCGGGCGCCTTCCCCAGCACGTTCCTGTTGCTGTTGTCAAGCCCCGAGATATGCCCTGACCTGCGAAAACGCCATTCAGGAACCGTCGTTTCCGTGTTACCCTGGATAGCCACGGAAGGGGTACCTGTCACATGACGTTCAAGGTTGGCGACACCGTGGTCTATCCCCATCACGGGGCCGCGCTGATCGAGGCCATCGAAACTCGCCAGATCAAAGGCGTGGACAAGACCTACTTGGTGCTGAAGGTCGCCCAGGGTGACCTGACGGTACGTGTGCCAGCGGACAATGCGGAGTTCGTCGGCGTACGTGATGTGGTCGGTCAGGACGGGCTGGACCGAGTCTTCGAGGTGCTGCGCGCGCCGTACGCCGAGGAGCCCACGAACTGGTCCCGTCGTTACAAGGCAAATCTGGAGAAGCTCGCCTCCGGTGACGTCATCAAGGTCGCGGAAGTCGTCCGTGACCTGTGGCGTCGTGAGCGCGAGCGCGGACTCTCCGCCGGTGAGAAGCGCATGCTCGCCAAGGCCCGCCAGATCCTGGTGAGCGAGCTCGCCCTCGCGGAGAACACCAACGAGGACAAGGCCGAGGCCCTGCTCGACGAGGTACTCGCTTCCTGAGCCGAGTCTTCTCGCCATCCGATAATGCCGCGGTGCCCGATGACGTATTTCCCGTCGCCGGGCGCTGCGGCATGTTCGTACCCTCACCGCCCCGAGCCCGGGGTCCCCGAAGGAACCCCGAGTACCTGTACGAGAGTCCCGGGCTCCCGCTCCCGACCCGCTCGTCACGGAAGGGGCAGGTCGAGGTGGGGGTACCCGGCACTCCTCCCAGGCCATACCCACGTAGGTCGAGCACACAAACCTGACAGGAACCATGTCTGACGAATCACACCCCCCCAAGGCGGCCGTCCGCACGGCCGCGGTGATTCCGGCCGCGGGCCGCGGCGTCCGCCTCGGCCCCGGCGCCCCCAAGGCGCTGCGCACGCTGAACGGCACACCGATGCTGATCCACGCGGTGCGCGCGCTGGCCGCGTCCCGCGCGGTCTCCCTGGTCGTCGTCGTGGCGCCCCCGGACGGCGCCCCCGAGGTCCGCTCCCTCCTGGACGCGCACGCGCTCCCCGAGCGCACCGAGTTCGTGGTCGTCCCCGGCGGCGAGTCCCGTCAGGAGTCCGTGAAACTCGGCCTGGACGCGCTGCCCGACGGGTACGACATCGTCCTCGTCCACGACGCGGCCCGCCCGCTCGTCCCCGTCGACACGGTGGACTCCGTCGTGGAGGCGGTCCGCGAAGGCGCCGCCGCCGTCGTGCCCGCCGTACCGCTCGCCGACACGGTCAAGGAGGTCGAGCCGACGCCGGGGGCGCCCGAGCCCGTCGTCTCCACCCCCGTCCGCGCGCGCCTGCGTGCCGTGCAGACCCCGCAGGGGTTCGACCGGAAGGTCCTCGTGCACGCGCACGAGACCGTCACCCAGGACGTCACGGACGACGCGAGCATGATCGAGCAGCTCGGCGGGACGGTCGTCGTCGTCCCCGGGCACGAGGAGGCGTTCAAGGTGACGCGCCCGCTGGACCTGGTCCTCGCGGAGGCGGTCCTGGCGCGGCGGAGGGCGAACGATGGCTTCTGAGTTCTTGTTGCCCCAGGTGGGCATCGGCACCGACATCCACGCCTTCGAGGAGGGCCGCGAGCTGTGGTGCGCCGGCCTCAAGTGGGACGGCACGGGCCTGGCCGGCCACTCCGACGCGGATGTCGTCGCGCACGCGGCCTGCAACGCCCTCTTCTCGGCGGCCGGGCTCGGCGACCTCGGCCAGCACTTCGGCACCGGCCGCCCGGAGTGGTCGGGTGCATCCGGCGTCACGCTGTTGACGGAGGCGGCCCGGATCGTCCGGGACGCGGGCTTCGTGATCGGGAACGTCGCCGTACAGGTCGTCGGCCCCCGCCCGAAGATCGGCAAGCGCCGGGACGAGGCCCAGAAGATCCTGTCGGACGCGGTCGGAGCGCCGGTCTCGGTGTCGGGAGCGACCACGGACGGGCTCGGATTCCCGGGCCGGGACGAGGGTCTGATGGCGGTCGCGACGGCGTTGGTCGTACGGAAGCCCTGAACAATGCCGGTGTTTTCCGGCCCCCTTCTCCCACTACCCTTGGACCCGTGACTATTCGCCTGTACGACACCAGCGCCCGGCAGATCCGTGACTTCTCCCCGCTCACGCCGGGCTGCGTCTCGATCTACCTCTGTGGCGCCACCGTGCAGGCGGCCCCGCACATCGGGCACGTCCGGTCGAACCTCAACTTCGACATCATCCGCAGGTGGTTCGCGTACCGGGGGTACGACGTCACGTTCGTGCGGAACGTGACGGACATCGACGACAAGATCCTGTGGAAGTCCGGCCAGGAGAACCGTCCCTGGTGGTCCATCGGGTACGAGAACGAGCGCGCGTTCAACGACGGTTACCGCGCGCTCGGCTGCCTCCCCCCGACGTACGAGCCCCGCGCGACCGGCCATGTCACCGAGATGGTCGAGATGATGCGCACGCTCATCGAGCGGGGTCACGCGTACGAGGCCGACGGCAGCGTGTACTTCGACGTCCGCTCCTGGCCGTCGTACCTCGAACTGTCCCGGCAGGACCTCGACGAGATGCGGCAGCCGGACGAGTCCGGGATCACCGGCAAGCGCGACCCCCGCGACTTCGCGCTGTGGAAGGCGACGAAGCCGGGCGAGCCGGACTGGGAGACGCCGTGGGGCCGGGGGCGGCCCGGCTGGCACCTGGAGTGCTCGGCGATGGTCCGCAAGTACCTGGGCCCGGCGTTCGACATCCACGGCGGCGGCCTGGACCTGATCTTCCCGCACCACGAGAACGAGATCGCCCAGTCCAAGGCGGCCGGCGACGACTTCGCGACGTACTGGGTCCACAACGCGTGGGTCACCATGAGCGGCGAGAAGATGTCGAAGTCGCTGGGCAACTCCGTGCTCGTCTCGGAGATGGTCAAGCAGTGGCGGCCCATCGTCCTCAGGTACTACCTGGGTACGCCTCATTACCGGTCCATGATCGAGTACAGCGAGGAGTCGCTGCGCGAGGCCGAGTCCGCGTTCGCGCGGATCGAGGGGTTCGTCCAGCGAGTCGTCGAGAAGGCGGGCGGGGTGGTCGAGCCGGCCGCCGAGGTGCCGCCCGCGTTCGCCGAAGCCATGGACGACGACTTCGGCGTCCCGCAGGCCCTCGCGATCGTCCACACCACCGTCCGCCAGGGCAACAGCGCGCTCGCCGCCGACGACAAGGAGGGCGCCGTCGCCCGCCTCGCGGAGGTCCGGGCGATGCTGGGCGTCCTCGGCCTCGACCCCCTCGACCCGCACTGGGCGGGCGAGTCCGACCGGGGCGAAGACCTCCACGGCGTGGTCGACAGCCTCGTACGCCTGGTCCTGGACCAGCGGGAATCCGCCCGGGCCCGCAAGGACTGGGGCACGGCGGACGCGATCCGCGACCAGCTGGGGCAGGCGGGGCTGGTAATTGAGGACGGCCCGCAGGGCCCACGCTGGACGCTAGGACCCCGCTGACGTTGCGATTTGGGGCGCCGTCGAGTCTTTTAGGGGCGCGGGGAACTGCGCGACCAGCCCCGACGGCGCCGCACCCGCAAGACGACACAGCGGCCCCCATCCCGCACACTGGCAGCAGCACTCATACATTCGTACGGAAACAGGTAGGTCATGGCAGCCAACAACCGCCGCATGTCCGGCAAGAAGGGCGCGCAGGTCGGCAGTGGCGGCCAGCGGCGCCGGGGCCTGGAGGGCAAGGGCCCCACCCCGCCCGCCGAGATGCGCAAGGGACACAAGAAGAACCGCATCGCCGCCGCCCAGACGCGCCGCGCGCAAGGGCGTCCGGCGACGCCGAAGGGCCGGGGCGGCAAGGGGACGTCCGAGATGGTCGTCGGCCGCAACCCGGTCGTGGAGGCGCTGCGCGAGGGCGTGCCCGCGACGACCCTGTACGTCCAGCAGTTCATCGACAACGACGAGCGCGTCCGCGAGGCGCTCCAGCTCGCGGCCGACCGGGGCGGCATCAACCTCATGGAGGCGCCCCGCCCGGAGCTGGACCGCATGACGAACGGCCTGAACCACCAGGGCCTCGTCCTCCAGGTCCCGCCGTACGAGTACGCGCACCCGGAGGACCTGGCCGCCGCCGCGTACGACGCGGGCGAGGACCCGCTGATCGTCGCGCTCGACGGCGTCACGGACCCGCGCAACCTCGGCGCGGTCGTGCGCTCGGTGTCGGCGTTCGGGGGCCACGGGGTGGTCGTGCCGGAGCGCCGGGCGGCCGGGATGACGGCGGGCGCGTGGAAGACGTCCGCCGGCACAGCGGCCCGCACGCCGGTCGCGCGGGCGACGAACCTGACGCGGGCGCTGGAGGCGTACAAGAAGGCCGGCGTCGCGGTGGTCGGCCTCGCGGCGGACGGCGAGGCCGAGGTGGGTTCGCTGGCGGCGCTGGACGGGCCGGTCGTCATCGTCGTCGGGAGCGAGGGCAAGGGGCTGTCGCGGCTGGTCGGCGAGACCTGCGACTTCCGGGTGCGGATTCCGATGCCGGGCGGGGCGGAGTCGCTGAACGCCGGGGTGGCCGCGGGGATCGTGCTGTACGAGGCGGCGCGCCGACGGGGGTAGTACCTGTCATCCGTACGGGGTAGCGCTGGATCCGTACGGGGTGGCTCTGGGGTTTGACGGGGTCCGGACACATCCGGCGAGTCAAGGCAGTGTCCTAAACACAAGTCACTCGGTTAGATGAGTGTGGACACCAGAACACCCCGTACACCCGCGGGGGACCGCCAGTCGGGATTCGCCTCAGGACTCGACGACGGTCCCGCACTGAGCATGGTGAAGGTGCCGAGCGATCCGGCGCAGGTCATCGTCACGCACGCCTCCTTCCGCGTGCAGTTGGGCGCGTCGGCGCGACGGAACCAATCCCCCAGCGTCGCACGGCACTTGAGCGCGTCCGAGGTGCCTGCTGGCGCCCCGGCGCGGCGCCGTCCCGTCGTCTGGAGCGGGCACTCCGCGCCGGACGACACCGGCGCGCACCGCCTCCTCCAGGCGGTCCGCGCCGGCAGCGTGGGCCACGCCGAGCAGCCCGCCGCCGACGCGGGCGCCACCCAGGTCATCCCCCGCGTGGAGGTCGAGGACCTCGCCGAGCGGACGATGGAGACCCCCCTCGTCGGCGCCCAACGCACCCGCGACAACCGGCTGTTGCCGCACATGCGGGCCGTCGACAGCGTCTACGACGAACCGGCGTACGCGCCCCCGCCGTACGACGGGTACGACGAGCCGCGTGAGCGGGTGCCCGGCGATCCGGCGCGGCACGCGTACTACCCCGGGCGGCGGCTGAACCTCGGCGTCGTCCTGCTCCCGCTGCGCATCTTCCTCGGCTTCCTCGCGGTGTACGCGGGGATGGGCAAGCTCTGCGACCCCGTCTACTTCGACGGGGGCAAGCGGGGGTCGATGGTGAAGTGGCTGAACACGCTGCATCCGTGGGAAGTGGCTGAGCCACTGCGCCAGTTCGCGCTGCATCACCCCGTCGGCTCGGGGCTCGTGATCGCCTTCCTCCAGGTCGTCGTCGGCGTGCTGACGATCCTGGGGTGCTGGCAGCGGGTCGCGGCCGTGGTGGGCGCGCTGCTGTCGGCCGCGCTGATCGTGACGGTGAGCTGGAAGACCGTACCCGTCTACGACACCCCCGACATCATCAACCTCGCCGCCTGGTCGCCGCTGATCATCGCGGGCGCGCCGGTGTACTCGGTGGACGGCCGGCTCGCGTCCGCCGCGTGGCGGCGCCTCGGGCCCCGGGCTCCCCTGTGGCAGCTGCGGCGCTACACGCTGCGCCGGGGCGCGCTGGTCACCGCCATCGTCGTCGGCCTGACCCTCCTCTTCGGCTCGCTGCTCGGCGCGGCGGTCCGCGACGCCGACCGCGTGGTCGTCCCCGGCCCCGGCGAGGCGCCGCGCAACGAACTGCCGGGCTCCCCGCTGCCGAGCGCCTCCGGCAAGGACAGGCCCAGCTCCCGGCCGACCGGCTCCGCCTCCACCTCCCCCACGACGGAGGGCACGACCTCGACGCCGGCCACGGAGTCCCGCCAGGACGCCCCGACCTCCACCCGCGACACGTCCGACACCCCCAGCCAGACCCAGGGCACCTCCTCCGACGACACCCCGCCCAAGGACACGGCCCCCGCGCAGGAGGCCCCCAGCACCACGTCCTCCGGCCCGTCCTCGGGCGGCAGCTCATCGAGCGGCTCGGACGGCGGCGAGTCGTCGGGCGGCAACGAGAACCTGGTGGGCGGCCTGCTGGGCTAGCCCGGTACGCCGCCGTACCCACCGACGACAGAACCCCAGGCCGGATCGGCATCCGGCCTGGGGTTTCGTGCTGAGCCCCCTGTCGGATTCGAACCGACGACCTACGCATTACAAGTGCGTTGCTCTGGCCAGCTGAGCTAAGGAGGCGTGATGTGCGTGACGGTGTACGCGACCCGTGCAGTGTACCCAAGCCGATCGGCCGCTCCGTCGAAAATTTCCGCGAAGTTCACAGTCCTCCGGGTACTGACATAACGGAAAACGCGAGGTAGCGTCCTGAGGCAGTCCACCCGTGGACTACACCACCACCTTCCTACAACGGATCGTCCGGCACGTTCCTGCCGGTAGAAGGGGGCCTAGCACCATGGCCACTGTGTCTTTCGACAAGGCGACCCGGATCTACCCGGGTTCCGAGAAGCCCGCCGTAGACGGACTCGACATCCACATCGAGGACGGGGAGTTCCTGGTCCTCGTCGGCCCGTCCGGCTGCGGCAAGTCGACCTCCCTGCGGATGCTGGCGGGTCTTGAGGACGTCAACGGCGGAGCCATCCGCATCGGCGACCGCGACGTCACGCACCTGCCGCCCAAGGACCGGGACATCGCCATGGTGTTCCAGAACTACGCGCTGTACCCGCACATGTCGGTCGCCGACAACATGGGCTTCGCCCTGAAGATCGCCGGCGTCCCGAAGGCGGAGATCCGCGCGAAGGTCGAGGAGGCCGCGAAGATCCTCGACCTCACGGAGTACCTGGACCGCAAGCCGAAGGCTCTCTCCGGCGGTCAGCGCCAGCGTGTCGCGATGGGCCGCGCGATCGTGCGTGAGCCCCAGGTCTTCCTCATGGACGAGCCGCTGTCGAACCTCGACGCGAAGCTCCGTGTGTCGACGCGTACGCAGATCGCGTCCCTCCAGCGCCGCCTCGGCATCACGACCGTGTACGTCACGCACGACCAGGTCGAGGCCATGACGATGGGCGACCGCGTCGCGGTCCTCAAGGACGGTCTGCTCCAGCAGGTCGACACCCCGCGCAACATGTACGACCGCCCGGCGAACCTCTTCGTCGCCGGCTTCATCGGCTCCCCGGCGATGAACCTCGTCGAGGTCCCGATCGCCGACGGCGGCGTGAAGTTCGGCAACGCGGTCGTCCCGGTCCAGCGCGACGCGCTCTCCGCGACCACCGACAAGACGGTCACCGTCGGTGTCCGCCCCGAGCACTTCGAGGTCGCGACCGAGACGGACAAGGGCCTCGTCGTCACCGTGAACGTGGTCGAGGAGCTCGGCGCCGACGCGTACGTCTACGGCACCGCCAAGGTCGGCGAGGAGTCCAAGGACCTCGTCGTCCGCGTCAGCGGCCGTGCCGTCCCGGAGAAGGGCTCCACCCTCTCCGTCGTCCCGCGCGCGGGCGAGACCCACGTCTTCTCCACCTCGACGGGCGCGCGCCTGTCGGACTGACGCGAGATGTGAGAGGGACCCCGTGGCCGGGAGGTCGCGGGGTCCTTCTGCGTCCCCCTGAAAATCCCCGGCACTCCCGACTTTTCGGGCGCTCGCGTCAACCCACTACCCAATAACCGCCACTTCATCGTCCCCCATTCGAGTGACTAAATGTCTCCAAATCATTACTGGGCGCTACCATCAAGCGCGTGAAGCACTCGAAGCGCTCCGTGGAGCACACCACCACGCGGACGCGACGCGGCGGCAGGGGTCCCGCCCGCCGGATCGGTCGCTCCCTCGCCCTTGTCCTGCCTGTCGTCATGGTGCTCTCCGGGACCCTCGCGGTGACCCGGGTCAACTGGACCGGAAACCCGTCGGATTCGGTGCTGACCGCGTCCGACGTCTCCGCGCCCCGCACCGGCCGTGACAGCGTCGCCCGCGCACCGCAGGACGTCCTGCGGGACCAGCTCCTCACGGAGCTCCAGCAGAAGGACCCCGGCATCGCCCTGACCCACCTCCAGCAGGCGGTCAACGGCAAGCCGGCCCTCGCGAAGCACTGCGCGTCCATCGCGCGGGCACTGGGCCGCGCCGCCGTCCGCGTGTACGGCCCCAGCCGTGCCCAGTCCTTCTCCCGCCCCGTCTGCGACACGTCCTTCGCGTCCGGCGTCCTCGCGGCGCACACGAGCTGACCCGGTCGCGTACCGCCACCTGGCCCCGGGGATCACGGTGATCCCCGGGGCCTGGCGCGTGTGAGGGGGCCGGCGGGAGGGGACAGCGTGGACGCGCGGCGTCATGGCACCGGCGTCCGGGACCCGACGTAGGCGCCGTGCAGGAGACCGGGACCCAGTGGCCCGGCGCACGGGGCCCGGCGTGCAGGGCCCGGCGTGCGGGGTCTCGCGCGAGAATCCCCACGTAAGAGGCCCTTCCCGGGTTCCCCTTCACCCCCGTCTCGTACAGTGCGGTCATGACCGACCCGCACGCCGCGTCGCGGCCCACGCAAGCCGTCATCCTCGCCGGGGGCCAGGGCTCACGTCTGCGCCCGTACACCGATGACCGGCCCAAGCCGATGGTCGAGATCCCGGGGACGGGGACGCCGATCATCGGGCACCAGCTGAACTGGCTCGCGGAGGAGGGGGTGACCGACGTCGTCGTCTCCTGCGGGCACCTCGCGGACGTCCTCCAGAAGTGGCTGGACGAGACGGACCTGCCGGTCTCCGTCACCACCGTCGTCGAGCCCGAGCCGCTCGGGCGGGGCGGCGGGCTACGGTACGCCGCGGCTCGGCTGCCGCATCCCGACCAGTCCTGGTACGCCACCAACGGGGACATCTGGACCCGGTTCTCGCTGCGGGAGATGGCCGACTTCCACACCGAGCGCGACGCCGTCGCCACGATCGCCCTCGCCCGCCCCCGCATCCCCTGGGGCGCCGTCCAGACCGACGGGTTCGGCCACGTCACCGACTTCATAGAGTCCCCGCCCTCGACGTTCGAGATCAACGCGGGCGTGTACGTCTTCTCGCCCGAGTTCGCGGGGCTCCTGCCGGAGCGCGGGGACCACGAGCGCAGTACGTTCCCCCAGCTCGCGCGGGAACTGCGACTGGCCGGGTTCCCGTTGCCCCAGGGCGCCTACTGGCGGGCCATCGACACCGCGAAGGACCTGACCGAGGCGGCCAAGGAACTCGCGGCGCTGAACCGCTGACCGAACGCGGTACCCGCACGCGGGGCGCTGCCGCCCTCTAGCCCTCGAAGGCCCGGTTCAGTGCCACGCTGAGCTGGGCCTTCGGCATGTTCAGCGCGTCCGCGTTGTCGACGTACTGGTCGATCGCGCCCAGCAGCGGCAGCGCGCGGATCTCCGGGTCGGTGACGGTCGCCGCGAGGGCCTCGGCGACCTCCGGCGGGGACTTGAACGCGGGGTAGCCGGTGTAGTCGCCGTTCGCGCCGTACACGGTCTCCATGTGGCACAGGGCGAGGTCGGCGCGGGAGACGAGGGGGCGGACGGCGTCGAGCATGGGGCGGAAGTCGTAGCCCCGGCCCGCGGCGTCGAAGCGGGCGCGGTCGATGATGGAGGTGTGGGGGAGGACGTCGCCGGTGGCGACGAGCGTGAAGCCGGGGGCGGGGGC
>NZ_LIRL01000577.1 GCF_001419795.1 Streptomyces niveiscabiei | reverse complement strand
GCGTTCCCCGCCGTCCCCCCGTCGTCGTCCCCCGCGAGGAAACGCGGCTCCCCCTCGCGCTCCTCGAACACGACGACGACGGCGTCGCAGTCGCCGAACGCGGCGAGCCGGTAGTCGCGGGTCTCGGGCGGCTCCAGTGTGAAGTCCGCCTGCTCACCCGGCGCCAGGGACAGCGGCGCCGACCGGAACGGCACGAGCGCGGCGGGCCGGGGCGAGAGCGGCGGCGGGTACCAGCGCTGCACGAACTCCTTGTCCAGCGTGGACAGCGCGCCCGGCGGATGCACGCCCTGCCGGAACTGCTCGGGCTCCAGTATCAGCCCGGCCGGGAAGGGGTACTCCATCACCGACTGCGGGTCCCACACCGTGCCGTTGACCTCCGTCGCGTCCAGCTTGCGCAGGATGTTGACGTACGTCCGCTCCCGGCTCCAGTGGTTCGGCGGGCCCGCGAGGTCCGCGTACACCGCCTCCTCGTCCCAGTGGATGCCCGCGTACGGGCTCTGGTGCTCGTGCTGCATGCCCAGCGCGTGGCCGATCTGGTGCAGGGCCGTCGCCCGCTCGCCCGGGGCCGTGAGGTCCCAGCCGAAGTTCATCGTCCGCTCGTGCAGCCCCGCGAGCAGCGCCTCGCGGCCGACGGCCGACCAGGAGCCGTCGCTCTCCTCGAAGCCGATGCGGACCTCGGCCTCGGACCGGTCGGCGACCTCCGCGAACGTCACGCCGATGCCGAGGTCCTGCCACTCCCGGAAGCAGTCCCGCACCACCTCGCGCTGCGCCTCGCCGCCCGCCCACGAGACCCGCCGGCTCCCCCCGGTGCCGGCGTTCTCGGAGTCGAAGAAGCAGTAGTGCAGGACCGTGCCGTTCACCCATATCCGCCGCCCGCTCATGAGCGCGCCGAGCCGCTCGGCGGCCAGTCCCGGGGTGAACCCGGGCTCCGGCTGCCTCACGAGCGAGCAGTAGCGGGCGGTCATGGGTCCAGCGTGCCCGGTCCAAGGTCACCGCGCCTGAGTCGGCAGCTACTCAAGTCGCCTGTATCAGACGTGAGTACGCCCGCTCATGATGACGTGACGACTCTCGGACGCGACCCCAAGTCCCTCGACCTGCCGTGGCCGTTCACCGGCCGCGAGGAGGAACTCGCCCTGATCCGCCAGGCCCTGACCGCCGCCCGCCCCGGCATGATCCTCACCGGCCCGGCCGGCCACGGCCGCACCCGCCTTGCGGCGGAGGCCGTGAAGGACCTCGAACCCGGGGGCGGCCGGTCGAGGGGCGCGCGCGGCAGAGCGGGGCGCGCCCCTCTGTCTCT
>NZ_LIRL01000576.1 GCF_001419795.1 Streptomyces niveiscabiei | reverse complement strand
CGGCGGCGGGCTTGGGGGCGCGGGCGGGGCAGCAGCCGACCGGGCAGAGGTCCGCGGTCGCGCCGAGGGCGCCCAGCACGCAGGGGGTGACCTCGCGGCCGGACTCCGTGGCCGCGCGCTCCAGGACGAGGTCGCGGACGGCGGCGGCGAAGCGCGGGTCCGCGCCGACCGTGGCCGAGCGGCGCATGGGCAGGCCCAGCTCCTCCGCCTTGGCCTTGGCCTCGGTGTCGAGGTCGTAGAGGACCTCCATGTGGTCGGAGACGAACCCGATGGGGGCGATGACCACCGCGGGGGCGCCCGCCTCGTGCAGTTCTTCGAGGTGGTCGCAGATGTCGGGCTCCAGCCACGGGATGTGCGGGGCGCCGGAGCGGGACTGGTAGACGAGCTGCCAGGGGTGGTCGACGCCGGTGCGCTCGCGCACGGCGTCGGCGATCAGCCGGGCCGTCTCCAGGTGCTGTGCGACGTACGCGCCGCCGTCGCCGTGGGACTCGACGGGGCCGGAGGTGTCGGCGGAGGCGGTGGGGATGGAGTGCGTCGAGAAGGCGATGCGGGCGCCGCCCCTGACGTCCTCGGGGAGGCCGGCGAGGGACTCCACGATGCCGTCGACCATGGGCTCCAGGAAGCCCGGGTGGTTGAAGTAGTGGCGCAGTTTGTCGACCTTCGGCAGGTCGAGGCCCTCGGCCTGAAGGGCGGCGAGCGAGTCGGCGAGGTTCTCGCGGTACTGGCGGCAGCCCGAGTACGAGGCGTACGCGCTGGTGGCGAGGACGAGGATGCGGCGGTGCCCGTCGGCGACCATCTCGCGCAGGGTGTCCGTCAGGTACGGGGCCCAGTTGCGGTTGCCCCAGTAGACCGGCAGATCGAGGCCGTGCTCGGCGAAGTCCTTGCGCAGGGCGTCCAGCAGGGCGCGGTTCTGGTCGTTGATCGGGCTGACCCCGCCGAAGAGGAAGTAGTGCTGCCCGACTTCCTTGAGGCGTTCGGTGGGGATGCCGCGCCCACGCGTCACGTTCTCCAGGAACGGGACCACGTCGTCCGGACCTTCGGGGCCGCCGAAGGACAGCAGGAGCAGGGCGTCGTAGGGGGTGGCATCGAGCGCGTCTGACATGGGTCGATCCTGCCACCCGGCACTGACAACCGGGAAACGGCAGGGTGTCCGGCCGGCCCGTTCACGGCCGGTAAGGGTGATGCGTACGGGTGACCCGCCCCGTAAGCTGTACAGGCCGCGTTGGCACCTTACGACGCTCCGTGCCGCAGAGCCCCACCACCCGCACCACGCCGAGCCGCCGGCCGCGTGCGGCCACCCCGTACGACCGGAGACCGCCTTGGCCAGCCCTTATCGCGCCCTGTTCGCCGCGCCCGGCACGAAGGGCTTCGCCGCCGCGGGGTTCGTCGGGCGGATGCCGCTGTCGATGATGGGCATCGGCGTGGTCACGATGATCTCCCAGCTCACCGGCCGCTACGGCCTCGCGGGCGCGCTGTCGGCGACGATCGCGCTGGCCGCCGCGCTGGTCGGGCCGCAGATCTCCCGGCTGGTGGACCAGCACGGCCAGCGCCGGGTGCTGCGCCCGGCGACGCTGGTCGCGCTGGCCGCGGCGGCGGGGATGCTGGTGGCGGCGCACTGGTCGTGGCCGGACTGGTCGCTGTTCGTGTTCGCGGCGGGCATCGGGTCGGTGCCGAGCCTCGGGGCGATGGTCCGCGCGCGGTGGGCCGCCCTGTACCGGGGGACGCCGCAGCTGCACACCGCGCACTCGTTCGAGTCGGTGGTCGACGAGGTGTGCTTCATCTTCGGGCCGATCATCTCCATCGGGCTGTCCACCGCCTGGTTCCCGGAGGCGGGGCCGCTGCTGGCGGCGTGCTTCCTCGCGGTGGGCGTCTTCTGGCTGACCGCCCAGCGGTCCACCGAGCCGAAACCGCACCCCCGCGCGCGTACGGGCGGCGGTTCCGCGCTGCGCTCGCGGGGGCTCCAGGTGCTGGTGGCCACGTTCGTGGCGACGGGGGCGATCTTCGGGGCGGTGGACGTGGTGACCGTCGCGTTCGCGGACGAGCGGGGCCACAAGGCCGCCGCGAGCCTGATCCTCGCGGTCTACGCGGCCGGATCCTGCCTGGCGGGAATCGTCTTCGGTCTGCTGCGCTTCTCGGGGGCTCCGCAGCGGCGCTGGCTGCTGGGCGTGCTGGCGATGGCCGTGAGTATGATCCCCCTCCTACTGGTCGGAAACTTGCCGTTTCTGGCCGTGGCGCTCTTCGTCGCGGGCCTGTCCATCGCTCCCACGATGATCACGACGATGTCCCTCATCGAAGAGCACGTACCACGCGCGCAGCTCACCGAGGGCATGACCTGGATCAGCACCGGGCTCGCGGTCGGAGTCGCGCTCGGCTCCTCGGTGGCCGGCTGGGTGATCGACGCGGCCGGTGCGCGCGCGGGGTACGGGGTTCCGGCGGTGTCCGGGGCCGTCGCGGTCGTGGTCGGTTTCCTGGGGTACCGCCGGCTCAGCAGGCCGGCTACGGGTCGGGGAGGCACCGTTGAGCAGCACAGCGAGCGGGAAGAGCGGCACGTGGCATAACTGGGGAGGGAACGTCGTCGCCCGTCCCGCGCGGGAGGTGGAGCCCGCCTCCGTGGAGGAGCTGACCGCCGCCGTGCGGCAGGCCGCCGAGGACGGCCTGAAGGTGAAGGCCGTCGGTACGGGGCACTCCTTCACGTCGATCGCCGCGACCGACGGTGTGTTGATCCGCCCTCAACTGTTGACCGGTATCCGCACCATTGATCGCGACACCATGACCGTCACGGTGGAGGCGGGTACTCCGCTCAAGAGACTCAACATGGCTCTCGCGCGCGAGGGCCTGTCGCTCACCAACATGGGCGACATCATGGAGCAGACCGTCTCCGGCGCCGCCTCCACCGGCACGCACGGCACGGGCCGGGAGTCCGCCTCGATCGCCGCGCAGATCAAGGGACTTGAGCTGGTGACGGCGGACGGCTCCGTCCTCACCTGCTCCGAGAAGGAGAATCCCGAGGTCTTCGCCGCCGCCCGGATCGGCCTGGGCGCGCTGGGGATCGTCACCGCGATCACGTTCGCCGTGGAGCCGCTCTTCCTGCTCACCGCGCGCGAGGAGCCGATGCCGTTCGAGCGGGTCCTCGCCGAGTTCGACGACCTGTGGGCCGAGAACGAGCACTTCGAGTTCTACTGGTTCCCGCACACCGGCAGCACCAACACCAAGCGCAACAACCGCAGCGCGGGCCCGCGCCGGCCGGTGAGCCGGGTCAAGGGCTGGGTCGAGGACGAACTGCTGTCCAACGGCGTCTTCCAGGCCGCCCAGTGGGTCGGCAGGGCGGTGCCCGCGACGGTCCCCACGATCGCCCAGGTCTCCAGCAAGGCGCTCTCCGCGCGCACGTACACCGACATCCCGTTCAAGGTGTTCACCTCGCCGCGCCGGGTGCGGTTCGTGGAGATGGAGTACGCCGTCCCGCGCGCGGTCGTCACCGAGGTGCTGCGCGAGCTGCGGACGGCCGTGGAGCGCTCGGGGCTGCGGGTCAGCTTCCCCGTCGAGGTGCGCACCGCGCCGGCCGACGACATCACGCTGTCCACGGCGTCCGGCCGCGACAGCGCGTACGTCGCCGTCCACATGGTCCGGGGGACGGCCTACCAGGCGTACTTCACGATCGCCGAGCGCATCTTCACGGCGCACGAGGGGCGCCCGCACTGGGGGAAGGTGCACACCCGGGACGCGGAGTACTTCTCGCGCGTGTACCCGCGGTTCGGCGAGTTCACCGCGCTGCGGGATCGGCTGGATCCTGACCGGCTGTTCCAGAACGACTATCTGCGGCGGGTGCTGGGGCAGTAGCGGACGGGCTCGGCGCGGGGGTCGCCCCGTCGGCGTCCGGGGCCGGCGAGGGGGTCGCGCTCGGGGTCGGGTCCCGGGCGCCCGAGGGCTTCTCCGGGGACGGCGAAGGGGCCTGCGCGCCGCCGTCGGCTGCGCCGGAGGAGCCGGGTGACGGCGTGTTCCCGGAGTCTGGCGAGGGGTCCGTGGAGTGCGAGGGGCTCGTGGAGTCCGCGGGGTCACCGGAGTTCCCGGCCGACGAACCGTGGCCCGAGACCGCGTCGCTGACGGTCGTTCCCCCGCCGCCGCTGAACGTGCTGCCGGACGCCAGCTCGTAGGCGGTGATCCCGGTCATGGTGACACCGAAGACGAGGACGGCCGCGAGGACGGGGCGCCGCAGGCCTCGCCCCCGCGCGCGGTGCACCGTTCCCGCCGAGTACTCGCCCGGCGCGGGGGCCGGGGCCGGTTCGGGGGAGCCGGCCGTCGTGGTCGCCTCGCGCAGTTGCTCGCCGGTGCGCTTGAAGAAGTGCTGGAAGAGCGAGCCGCCGCAGGTGGCGATCACGCTGACGACACCGGCCCCGAGGATCGTGCCGTACACGCCGAAGGACGAGGCAAGTTTCGCGGCGAGCACCGCGGCCAATGCGCTTCCGGCGACCTGCGGAACACTGAGATCGGGCCTTTCACGCATGCCGGGACCGAACCTTCCTTTCCCCTACTTGATCAACAGTTGATCGACTATCCATGCAAGAAGGTGACGTCAGGACGTAACCGAAAGTTCCGATTCCGGATGATCCGTGAACTACGCCACGTTCAAGATCCCGAAAACAGGGGAATCCGCGGCCAAGTCGCACCTCTTGCGAGAAGTTGAGGGGCGCGGCAATCCACGCACGTGGCCCAAATGGAGTACTGTTGCGAGCCCTGGGCCCGGCCTCCCTACAGGGTGTCCGGGGCCTTGCTGGACCGCCAGGAGGGGAACCAGTTGCACAGGGTGACGGGGTCAGTCACTTAGCGTGGCGAATCGGTAACCGTGCCATAACGGCGATCCAGGGCCCGTGCCCGACACGCCGGGCAACTCGGCAAGGTTGTGGCAGGCTGCACCCGGGCAGGCCACACTCGACTAGCGGAAGCAGCGACGCACGTGACGTCGGCAGGCACCACCCGGGAGGTCCCCATGCCCGAACTGCGGGTCGTGGCCGTCTCGAATGACGGAACACGGCTGGTGCTCAAAGCTGCCGACGCGACGGAGTACACACTCCCCATCGACGAGCGCCTGCGCGCGGCCGTGCGCGGCGACCGGCCCCGGCTCGGTCAGATCGAGATCGAGGTGGAGAGCCACCTCCGCCCCCGCGACATCCAGGCGCGCATACGCGCGGGCGCCACCGCGGAAGAGGTCGCGCAGCTCGCCGGCATCCCCGTCGACCGCGTCCGCCGCTTCGAGGGCCCCGTCCTCGCCGAGCGCGCCTTCATGGCCGAACGCGCCCGCAAGACGCCCGTACGCCGCCCCGGCGAGAACGCCGGTCCCCAGCTCGGCGAGGCCGTCCAGGAGCGGCTGCTGCTGCGCGGCGCCGAGAAGGACACCGTCCAGTGGGACTCCTGGCGCCGCGACGACGGCACCTGGGAGGTCATGCTGGTCTACCGGGTCGCCGGTGAGCACCACTCCGCGAGCTGGACGTACGACCCGCCCCGCAGGCTCGTCCAGGCCGTCGACAACGAGGCGCGGTCCCTGATCGGCGAGTCCGACGACCTCGCCGCTCCGGAGCCCAGCTTTCCGTTCGTGCCGCGTATCGCCCGGCTGCCCCGGGACCGCCCGCTGGACCGGGAGCGCCCCGCGCTGCCCGCGCCGGCGCCCGAACCGGCCGACGAGGCGGTGGCCGAGCGGGACTCGCTGACCAGCCTCCTGGAGGCCGTACCGAGCTTCCGTGGCGACATGGTCGTACCCGAGCGCCCCTCGGAGGACGCCGAGGAGAGCGAGCAGGAGGCCGAGGTCGAGGAGCCCCCGGCACCCGCCGCGTCCGCCGGCTCCGCCTACGCGGACGTCCTCATGCCGCGCTCCGTCGGCAGCCACCGCGACCGCCTCATCGGCGCCACCGACCGCCAGGCCGAGGCCGACGGCGTCCGCCCCGGCCGCCGCGCGGCCGTCCCGAGCTGGGACGAGATCGTCTTCGGGACACGGCGCAAGAAGCAGGAGTAGCGCCCGCGCGCGGGGATGCCTGTGCCGGGCCTCTTCGGGCTGCTCACGCTCGCGCGGGCTGGTAACGCCCGCGCGGGGAGGTCGGCGCGGAAGCACTTGCTCCAGCGGGCCGGGGAGGGTCCCGCTCGCGCGCACAGGTTGCCGGGTCCGCGTCCGTCTCGGGCGGATGCCCGCAGGGAGCAACGGTATCGACGGCGACCAGGGCTCCCGCGCGCGAGCGTCCAGGAGCCGCCGCCGTCCGGGGGTGCCGCGAGCGGGGCCGGTCCGCCGCTGCTGTCGCCTCCGCCCGCGTACGGGGCTGTTCCCCCTCGGCCGACTGCTGTGCTCACCGACCCTTCGGGACCGCGCCCTGCCCTACGCGGCCCCTGTCGGCGTCCTACTGCGGGTCCGGACCCACCGCGACCGGGCGGGACGGGTCGGAGGACCACTCGGACCAGGAACCGACGTACAGGGCCGCCGGGATGCCCGCGATCGCCAGCGCGAGGACCTCGTGCGCCCCCGAGACGCCCGAGCCGCAGTACACGCCGACCTCGGTGCCGTCGGCGGCTCCCAGGCCCCGGAAGCGGTCCTTCAGCTGCTGCGCGGGCAGGAAGCGGCCGTCGGGGCCGACCGTCTCGGTGGTGGGCGCCGAGACCGCGCCCGGGATGTGGCCGCCGACCCGGTCGATGGGCTCGACCTCACCCCGGTACCGCTCCCCCGCGCGCGCGTCGAACAGGACCCCGGAGCGGGCCAGCGCGGCGGCGCCGTCCGCGTCCAGGAGCCCCGTCGCGGCGGGGACCGGCGTGAAGTCGCCTTCCGCGGGCGCGGGCAGGTCGGCCGAGATCTCCCCCTCCCAGGCCGGCAACCCGCCGTCGAGGACCCGCACGTCCGGGTGACCCGTCCAGCTCAGCAGCCACCACGCGCGCGCGGCGGCCCAGCCCTGCCCTCCGTCGTACACGACCACCGGCGTCGACGCGGAGACACCCGCGCGGCGCATCGCGGCGCCGAAGGCGTCGAGGTCGGGCAGCGGATGGCGGCCCGAGGCGCCCGCAGTGCCCGCGAGTTCGCGGTCCAGGTCGACGAAGACGGCACCGGGGACGTGTCCCGTGGCGTACGCGGCATGGCCGTCGAAGGGAGGCTGACCCGCCGTCGGGACGCTGAGCTGCCAGCGGACGTCGAGGACCACGGGCGGGTGGTTTCCGGCCAGTTCGGCCGCCAGCTCGGATGCGGAAATGATGGCGTTCATGGCGCCCATCCTCGCGCACGGGGTGGCCCCGCCGCCCGTGTCCGGTTACTCTGCCCGCCGGACAGCCTCGATCACCAGGTGTACGGGATCGAGCACACCGAGTACAGCCGATCAACAATTGACGGCAATCAATGTGAAACGGGCGCGTCATCACCGCCCGCGCGTGGCGGCGTGCTCCGGGACGCGGGGCCGCGCGGGGGGTGCGAGCATCGGCACGGGGGTTCCAGGGCGCAGCGACACGGCCACCGCGAGGGGCCGAGGAGAGAGTGATGATGACCGAGGCACGGGATCCGGACCGGCGCGGCGAGGCGCACGGCCGGTACACACCCGGTACGCCCTGCTGGGTCAGCCTGATGGTGCACGGGCTGACGGCGACGAAGGAGTTCTACGGCGAGCTGTTCGGCTGGGAGTTCCAGCCCGGGCCGCGCCAACTGGGCGCCTACGCGCGCGCACTGCTCGACGGACGCCACGTCGCCGGCATCGGCCAGCTCCCCGCGGACCGCCATCTGCCGGTCGCCTGGACGCCCTACTTCGCCACCGACGACATCGACCGGGACGCCGAGCGGGTCCGTCTGTGCGGCGGGACCGTCGGCGTGGGCCCCCTCGACGCGGGCGACGCCGGCCGCCTCGCCATCTGCTCCGACCCCGCGGGCGCGGTCTTCGGGCTCTGGCAGGCGGCGGCGCACCTCGGCACAGCCGTGACCGGCGTCCACGGCACCCCCGCCTGGAACGAACTCCTCACGTACGACACGGAGACCGTCACCAAGTTCTACGAGACCCTCTTCGGCTACGACTCCGACCGCACCCCCGACACGGTGACCCTCTTCCTCGACGGCCATCCGGCAGCCGCCCTCCATGCCCTGGGCCCCACC
>NZ_LIRL01000575.1 GCF_001419795.1 Streptomyces niveiscabiei | reverse complement strand
CAGCAGCCCCGTGCACAGACTCGGCGTCGCCCCAAGACGCACCCGCCCGCCCCTCAACTGGACCAGTTCCCGCACTTCGTAGCGCGCGGTCTCGGCGTCCGCGAGGATGCGGCGGGCCAGCGGGAGGAGCGCCTCACCGGCGTCCGTGAGCGTGATGTTGCCCCGGGCCCGCAGGAAGAGATCCGCGCCCAGCTCCCGCTCCAGCGCCTTGATCTGTTGCGACAGCGAAGGCTGCGCGACGTGCACGGCCTCGGCGGCCCGGGTGAAGTGACGGGTCTCCGCGACGGCGACGAAGTACTGGAGCTGCTGGAACTGCATGCCCCCACCATAGGCTCCGGCTATCGAATCAAGCCGGACCATGTCTTGGACCGATGGGCCGGAACGCGTCTAGCGTTCTGAGCCATGGCTCTGGCAACGCGGACGGACCGACGGCCGTCGATGGCGCGCACCGTGTGGGACTCCTCCGTCGGCAAGAAGACCGTGATGGCCGTCAGCGGCCTGATCATGCTCGGCTACCTCGTCGTCCACATGCTCGGCAACCTGAAGATCTTCTTCGGCGCCGGCGAGTTCAACCACTACGCCCACTGGCTGCGCACGATCGGCGAGCCGTTCATGCACTACGAGTGGACCCTGTGGGTGATCCGCGTGGTGCTGGTGATCGCCGTGGTCGCCCACGCGGTCTCCGCCTACCAGCTCAGCCGCCGCGACCTCAAGGCACGGCCCAGCAAGTACGTGCACGCCAAACGGCGTGCCAGCTACGCGACGCGCACCATGCGCTGGGGCGGGATCATCCTCGCCCTGTTCATCGTCTGGCACATCCTCGACCTGACGACCGGCACCGTCCACAGCGGCGGCTTCCAGGAGGGCAAGCCGTACCAGAACGTCGTGGACACCTTCTCCACCTGGTACGGCAACGCCATCTACATCACGGCGATGCTCGCCCTCGGCCTGCACGTGCGGCACGGGTTCTGGGCCGCCGCGCAGACCCTCGGCGCCGGGAGCCGGACCCGCGACCGCGCCCTCAAGACCACGGCAAACGTCCTCGCGCTGCTGCTCACGGCCGGTTTCATCGCCGTACCCGTGGGCGTCATGACCGGAGTGGTGAGCTGACCATGACCCCTTACACCGAGTACACGACCGGTGCGCCGGTCGCCGACACCAAGGCGCCCTCGGGCGCGATCGCCGAGCGCTGGGACACCCGCCGCTTCGAGGCGAAGCTCGTCAACCCGGCCAACCGGCGGGGGCACACGGTGATCGTCGTCGGCACCGGGCTCGCCGGAGGCGCGGCGGGCGCGACGCTCGCCGAACAGGGCTACCACGTCGTCCAGTTCTGCTACCAGGACTCCCCGCGCCGCGCCCACTCCATCGCCGCGCAGGGCGGCATCAACGCCGCGAAGAACTACCGCAACGACGGCGACTCCATCCACCGCCTGTTCTACGACACCGTCAAGGGCGGCGACTTCAGGGCCCGCGAGTCCAACGTCCACCGCCTTGCGCAGATCTCGGTCGAGATCATCGACCAGTGCGTGGCCCAGGGCGTGCCGTTCGCCCGGGAGTACGGCGGGCTCCTCGACACGCGGTCCTTCGGCGGCGTCCAGGTCTCCCGTACCTTCTACGCGCGCGGGCAGACGGGACAGCAACTCCTCCTCGGCGCCTACCAGGCGCTGTCGCGGCAGATCGCCGCCGGGAACGTCGAGATGCACCCGCGCACCGAGATGCTCGACCTGGTCGTCGTCGACGGGAAGGCGCGCGGGATCGTCGCGCGGGACCTGATCACCGGGCGCGTCGAGACGTACTTCGCGGACGCCGTCGTCCTCGCCAGCGGCGGGTACGGCAACGTCTTCTACCTGTCGACCAACGCGATGAACTCCAACGCGACGGCCGTGTGGCGGGCGCACCGGCGCGGCGCCTACTTCGCCAACCCCTGCTTCACGCAGATCCACCCCACGTGCATCCCGCGCACCGGCGACCACCAGTCGAAGCTGACCCTGATGAGCGAGTCGCTGCGCAACGACGGGCGGATCTGGGTGCCGAAGGCGAAGGGCGACACGCGGCCCGCGAACCAGATCCCCGAGGACGAACGCGACTACTACCTGGAGCGGATCTACCCCTCCTTCGGTAACCTCGTCCCCCGCGACATCGCCTCCCGCGCCGCGAAGAACGTGTGCGACGAGGGGCGCGGCGTCGGCCCCGGCGGGCAGGGGGTCTACCTGGACTTCGCGGACGCCGTAAAGCGCATGGGGCGCAAGGCGGTTGAGGCGAAGTACGGGAACCTCTTCGACATGTACCAGCGGATCACCGACGAGGATCCGTACGAGGTGCCGATGCGGATCTACCCGGCCGTGCACTACACGATGGGCGGACTCTGGGTCGACTACGACCTTCAGACCACCGTCCCCGGCCTGTTCGCGATCGGCGAGGCCAACTTCTCCGACCACGGGGCGAACCGGCTCGGTGCGTCCGCGCTGATGCAGGGGCTCGCCGACGGGTACTTCGTGCTGCCGGCCACCATCAACGACTACCTCGCGCGCAACCCGCGCCAGGAGGAGGTCACGGCCGAACACCCCGCCGTCCAGGAGGTGTTGGCGGAGACCGAGGACCGCCTGAACCTGCTCCTCTCGGTCGACGGGGACCGCACCCCCGACTCCTTCCACCGCGAACTCGGCGAGCTGATGTGGGAGTTCTGCGGGATGGCCCGCACCGACGCCGGGCTGCGCAAGGCGCTGGAGCGCATCCCGCAGATCCGCGAGGAGTTCTGGCGCCGCATCAAGGTCCCCGGCACCGGCGAGGAGTTCAACCAGTCGCTGGAGAAGGCCAACCGCATCGTCGACTACCTCGAACTCGCCGAGCTGATGTGCCTCGACGCGCTGCACCGCGCCGAGTCCTGCGGCGGGCACTTCCGCGAGGAGTCCCAGACGCCGGACGGCGAAGCCGCCCGCCACGACGAGGAGTTCGCCTACGCGGCGGCCTGGGAGTTCACCGGCACCGGCGAGGCGCCCACGCTCCACAAGGAAGACCTCGTCTTCGAGTACGTCCACCCCACCCAGCGGAGCTACGCATGAGGCTCACCCTGCGCGTCTGGCGCCAGCGCGACACCGAGGCCGACGGGGCCATGTCGACGTACGAGGTCGACGGGATCTCGCCCGACATGTCGTTCCTGGAGATGCTCGACACGCTCAACGAAGACCTGATCCTGCGCGGCGAGGAACCCGTCGCCTTCGACCACGACTGCCGCGAAGGCATCTGCGGCGCCTGCTCCCTCGTCATCAACGGCGACGCGCACGGACCCGAACGCACCACGACCTGCCAACTCCACATGCGGTCCTTCTCCGACGGCGACACGATCGACGTAGAACCCTGGCGGGCCTCCGCGTTCCCCGTCATCAAGGACCTCGTCGTCGACCGCTCCGCCTTCGACCGCATCATCCAGGCCGGCGGCTACATCACCGCCCCCACCGGCGCGGCCCCCGAAGCCCACGCGACCCCCGTCCCGAAACCCGACGCCGACTTCGCCTTCGAACACGCCGAATGCATCGGCTGCGGAGCCTGCGTCGCCGCCTGCCCCAACGGCGCGGCCATGCTGTTCACCTCGGCCAAGGTCAACCACCTCAACGTCCTCCCCCAGGGAGCACCCGAGCGCGAGACCCGGGTCCTGGACATGGTCGCCCAGATGGACGAGGAGGGCTTCGGCGGCTGCACCCTCACGGGCGAGTGCGCGACAGCCTGCCCCAAGGGCATTCCGCTGGTGTCCATCACGAGCATGAACAAGGAGTGGCTCCGGGCCACCCGCAAGGCGGGCAAGCGGTAACCCGCCCGAAGACGTTCGCCGACAAGGTGCGGACGGGCGGGACCGGAGTGGTGCTCAATTCCGGTCCCGCCAAGGTCATGGGAGCAACTGGTCGATGAGCGCCCGGTGTTGTTCGTCGTCGAGGACGGCTCGGTAGCCGCCGTCGAGGGAGAGGCGGCGGTCCTGGTCGCGGAGGGACCGGAGCGCGGAGGCCGCGGCGGGGGAGAGGGCGGCGTCGAAACGGGCCAGCGCCTCCAAGGCTCTGCGGAAGGTGCCGTAGTGGTCGCCACCTGCGGCGAGCGCGAGGAGGGGTTCCTCCAGGGCGGGTTGGAAGGGGGAGGGGTCACCGGTGATCGCCCAGAGGGCTGCTGCGGCTTGGGGCTTCCCCCATCCCCCGGGTTCCTCCAGGAGGGTGCGCAGGTGGTCGGCGTAGGGCGCCGCGCCGGTCCCCGAGGCCACGAGGTCGTCGAGGTAGGGAGGCTCGCTGCCGGGTTCTGCGGCGCCGATGCTCCAGAGGGCCGAACGCAGCCGGGGCTGGTTCTGCTCGGGCGCGACGGCCAGGCGTGCGCGCAGCGCGGGGGCGGCCGGCGAGGCGGCCGGGCCGATCGTGGCCAGCGCCTCGATGGCCTCGTGCGAGCCTCGGGACGCCCAGGCGGTGAGTTCCGGGAGCGCGGGGAGTGCGGTCCGGCCCCAGGACGCGAGCGTCGACAGGAGGTCGGAGAGTGGTGCTCTGTCGCGTGTCACGAGCTGGCGGCGCAGCTCCTCCCTGATCTGCGGCAGCAGGACGTCCGCGTGAGCGCGGAGCGGGGACAGGACGTCGAAGACTTCGGGGCGGTGCGGTGCATGGAGGGCGTAGCCGCGTCCGTACTCCTCGCGGTACGGGTCGCACAGGCGGGTGACCAGGCCGGGCAGGATGCGGGGGTCCTCCTGGCGGGCCAGAGCCCAGGTCGCCTGTTCAGCGACCGTGTCGTCCAGCGCGTCGTCCTGCGCGGTGTCGTCGAGGAGGGCGGTCAGGCCGTCGGCGTACTCGGTGGCGCGGCGGCCGAGTCCTGCCAGGACGTGGACGGCTCTCAGCCGTACGGAGACGTCCGGGTGGTTCATCAGGGCGCCCGCCGGCGGGAGCAGTGCCGGTTCCACGGACCTGCGGGTCGTCAGCAGGAGCCACGCCGCGTCCAGCGCCGCCCGCAGCAGGTCGGCATCCCGCGTCGCGCCGGTCAGCCGTGTGAGGAACTCCGCTGCCAGGGAGGGGACGTCGGTGAACAAGGAGAACGTGTGGAACGCCATGCTCTCCAGGCCCTGGGGCACCTCGATCTGCGGCAGGTACCAGAGGGCCTCCCACCCCGCCCGCAGTGCGGGGTCCGTGAGGGTCTCCACCAGCAGGTCCATCTCGGCCTCGGCGACGTGAACGTCCCCGAGGGCGTGTACGGCGGCGACCCGCACGAAGGGATCGCCGTCCCGCAGGAGGGGGCGGATCCCGGCGGACGCTTCTCCCGTCTCGCCGAGCGTCAGCAGCAGCGTGATCCGTACCGACAGGTCCCCCTCGACGCGCCACCGCTCCCACAGAGCCGGGACCCCGTCGGCCAGGGGGATCGCCGCGCGGCGTATCTCCGGGTCGGCGTCGCCGAGGAGGGCGCCGATCGTGTCGTACGCCTTCGTCCACGCGGCCGGCCAGTCCTCGTCCACGAGGTGGGGCGGACACTCCTGGTGGACCTCCGCGAGGTGGACCAGGAGGTGCACGGCCGGCAGGCGGTCGTCCAGGACCGGACCGGTGGCCAGGTCCACGATGAACGGCAAGGCGGCCGTCGCGGCGGAGGAGATGCCGAAGACCGGGAGCGCGAGGGCGTCGAACAAGGGGGACCAGACCCTGTCCGGCACGGCCGACCCGTCCCGGTACAGCCGCCGCAAGGATCTGCGGACTTCCTTGACCGACATGTCGGGATCCACCGTCGCCAGCCGATCCCACGCCACCGAGTCCAACGCCGTTTCCAAGATCCACCCCAGGACTGAAGACGCTCCTGAACCCTCCAGGGTTGCCTCCCGGCCACCACCCCGACCCCGGAACCGGACCCCCCGGACACTTACCCCGAGTCGTTCAGCCTCCGCACATCAAAGGTGCCGGAAGTGGTCACGTACACGCCAACCGGCGTCGGAAGAACAGGGACGGCGGCACCGCTCGCCGTCGTTCGCCTGGTACTCGGGAGTGAGTTATGACCGGCGTTTCCACGCTCGACCGTCCCCAGCAGAATGTGGCGCCGATGCGCTACGCCGTGAGTCTGGCGCGTAGTGAGGAGGAGGTGCGGGCCGCGCAGAGGCTGCGGTACGAGGTGTTCGCGGGGGAGATGGGGGCCCTGCTCGGGGGGACGGAGCCGGGGCTTGATGTCGACTCGTTCGACGCTTACTGCGATCACCTGCTCGTGCGCGAGACCGGGACCGGGCAGGTGGTCGGGACGTACCGGCTGCTCCCGCCGGAGCGCGCGGCCGTCGCCGGACGCCTGTACTCCGAGGGCGAGTTCGACCTCGCGCCGCTCGCCGCGATCCGCCCGAACCTCGTCGAGGTCGGCCGCTCCTGTGTGCACCCCGAGCACCGGGACGGCGCGGTGATCTCGCTGATCTGGGCCGGCATCGCCCGCTACATGGTCGACGGGGGCCACGAGTGGCTGGCGGGCTGCTGCTCCGTGCCGCTCGCCGACGGCGGGAAGCTCGCCGCCGCCACCTGGGACCGGGTCCAGGCGAAGAACCTCGCGCCGGAGGAGTTGCGGGTACGCCCGCTGCTGCCGTGGGTGCCGAAGGAGCCCGCCCCGGCGGAGCGCACCGAACTGCCCGCGCTGCTGCGCGGCTACCTGCGGCTGGGCGCCTGGGTGTGCGGGGAGCCCGCGCACGACCCGGACTTCGGGGTCGCCGACCTGTACGTGCTGCTGTCGATGCGCAAGGTCAACGCCCGCTACCTGCGCCACTTCCTCTCCCTCGTCCCGGCCTGATGAGCGTCTGGCTGCCCAGCGCGCCCTGCACCCCGAGGGCGTGCATCCAGCAGGGGCGCTGCACGCGCGGGTGGGGTGCGCCGAGGCTGCTGGCCGTGGTCGCGCTGATCCTCGCCGGGATCGCGGGCTCCTTCGTCGTGCGGTGGCTGCCGGGCGCGCTGGTGCGGGCCTGGGCGCGCGGCGTCGTCCGCGCCTGCGGCGTACGCGTGCGGATCACCGGGGCCGCGCCCCCGGACGGCGGGCTGCTGGTCGTCGCGAACCACATCTCGTGGCTGGACGTGCCGCTGCTCGCGGCCGTGCGGCCCGCGAGGATGCTCGCCAAGCGGGAGATCCGGCAGTGGCCGCTCGCGGGCCCGATCGCCGCGCGCGCCGCGCTGTTCATCGACCGGGACCGGCTGCGCGCCCTGCCGGGCACGGTCGCGCACATCGCGCGGGCGCTGCGCGGGGGACAGGCGGTCGCCGTGTTCCCCGAGGGCTCCACCTGGTGCGGGCGCGAGCACGGCCGGTTCCGGCGCGCGGTGTTCCAGGCCGCGCTGGACGCCGGAACACCCGTACAGCCGGTCCGCATCCGCTACCGCACCGCCGACGGCCGGGAGAGCACCGCGCCCGCGTTCATCGGCGACGACACCCTCCTCGCGTCCGTGTGGCGGGTCGTCACCGCGCGGCGCCTCGTCGCCGAGGTCGAGGTCCTGCCGCTCGTCGACCCCGCGGAATACCCCGACCGCAGGTCTCTCGCCCGCGCGGCCGAAGTGGGATCATGACCGGGTGGATACGGTCCTTGTCACGGGCGGCAGCGGCTTCGTCGCCGCCCATCTGGTACGGGAGTTGCTGGAGCGGGGCTACCGGGTGCACGCCACCGTCCGCAGCCTCACGGCCACCGCGAAGGTCGCCCCGCTCACGGCACTCGGCGAGCAACACCCGGGCGCGCTCAGGCTGTTCGAGGCCGACCTGATGCGGGACGGCTCCTTCGACGAGGCGGCGCGGGACTGCTCCGTCGTCTTCCACGTCGCCTCGCCCTTCCTCATGCCGGAGAAGATCAAGGACGGCCAGAAGGACGTCGTCGACCCCGCGCTCACCGGAACACACAACGTCCTCGGGGCAGTTGAACGCACGGAGAGTGTCCGCAGGCTCGTGTTCACCTCCACCGTCGGCGCGATCTTCGGCGACTACTCCGACGTACTCACCGACATGGGCGGCGAGTTGACCGAGAAGTACGTCAACTCCAGCAGCACGGTGGCCAACAACCCGTACCACTACGCCAAGACCGTCGCCGAACAGGCCGCTTGGGAGGCGCACGGCGCTCAGGACCGCTGGTCCATGGTCGCCGTGAACCCCGGGCTGATCCTCGGGCCCTCCCTCACCCCGGCCTCCGACTCCGGCAGCCTCTTCCTCCTCGACGAGCTGTTCAAGGGCTACTTCTGTTACGGCGCACCGGACTTCAGCTTCACCACGGTCGACGTCCGCGACGTCGCCCTCGCGCACATCGCCGCCGCCGAGAACCCCGGCGCGCACGGCCGGTACATCCTCGCCGAGCGGGAGATGACGTCGTTCCACCAGATGGCGACGGTGATCCGACGGCACCACAAGAACTGGCGGCTGCCCCGAACGGCCTTGCCGCACTGGCCCGTTCGCATCCTCGGGCCCGCGTTCGGGCTCACCCAGGACTACATCCGGGGCCACCTCGGCATCCGCTTCACCGTCGACAACCGGCGCAGCACCGAGGAGTTGGGCATCCGCTACCGGCCGGTCGAGGAGACGCTGCTCGACCACTACCGGTCGTGGACGACGTCCGCCAGCCGCCGGTAGGAGTCGAGCAGGGCCGCCCGGTCGTACGTACTCGTCGTCACCAGCACCTCCCGCGCGCCCGTCTCCTTGACCAGCCGCTCCAGGCCCTCGGCGACCTGCTCCTCGGTGCCGGCGAGATGGCCGGTCAGGGCGTCGGCGTAGAAGCCCCGCTGCTTGGCGGTCATCTCGCGGTGCTCGGCGTCCTCGGCGGGCGGCAGGGGCGGGAAGGCGCCGTGCGTGCGGGAGTACGCCGACGACCAGGCCTCCGGGACCAGGATGCGGTGGGCGGCCTCGGGGGTGGCGGCGACCGCGATCGTGCCCGAGATGACGACGTACGGCTCGGCCGCCCAGGGGGAGGGGCGGAACGCCGTCCGGTAGTGGTCGATGCCGGACAGCATCTTGTCGCGGCTGCGCAGGTCGCCGATGACCATCGGGAGGCCGAGGCGTGCGGCGATGCCGGCGCCCTCGCCCATGGCCAGCACGAACGGCGGCACGGTGAGGCCCTCCGCGGGGCGGGCGTGGACGCCGGTCGGGGAGGTGCCCGCGAACCAGCCGAGCAGCTCCTCGATCTGCGCGGCGAAGTCCTCGGCGGCGTCCTTGTCGTGACCGAGCGCCTTGCGGACGCCGTCCGTGAAGCCGACCGAGCGGCCGAGGCCCATGTCGACGCGGCCCGGGTACAGCGACTCCAGGACCCCGAACTGCTCGGCGACGACCAGCGGGCGGTGGTTCGGCAGCATCACGCCGCCCGTGCCGACGCGGATCGTGCTCGTCGCCCCGGCGACGGCCGCCGCGAGCACCGTCGGCGCGGAACCGGCCACGCCGGGGACGCCGTGGTGCTCCGACACCCAGAACCGGTGGTAGCCCAGCGCCTCGACGTCCCGGGCCAGCGCGACCGTGTCCCGTAGCGCCTCGGCGGGGGAGTGGCCCTCGCGGGTGCGGGAGCGGTCGAGGACGGAGAAACGCGTTGCTGCGAGCAGTGAGGTCACACAGGGTTCAACGCTGTGCGGCGCGGGAGATTCCTGGCGGCGCCACCGACCGGCGTACGACCAGCTGGGTCCCGAGCACGACATGGTCGTCACGCCCCCGCTCCTGCGCCTCCCGCAGCGCCAACCGCACCGCCGTACGCCCGAGTTCCTCGTACGGGACCCGTACGGTCGTCAGGCCCGGCGTCAGGTCGGCGGCGAACGGGACGTCGTCGAAACCGATCACCGAGACGTCCTCCGGCACCTTCAGCCCCGCCTCCTTCAGCGCCGCCAGCGCGCCGACCGCGACCATGTCCGTGCCCGCGAAGACGGCCGTGAAGCGCACGCCCGCGCGCAGCGCGTCCCGGGTGCGGAGGTAGCCGGAGGAACGGGAGAAGGGGCCCGGTACGTCCAGCTCGGCGTCCGGCGCGACACCGTGCCCGCGCAACGCCTCCTCGAAACCCGCCCGGCGCTGCTCGGCCGTACTGAAACGCCGCTCCCCGCCGAGGAACAGGATGCGGCGGTGCCCGGCGATCAGCAGGTGCGACGCGGCCTGGAAGGCGCCCGCGCGGTTGTCGTACTCGACGACCGACGCCGGTATCCCGGACGCCAGCGGCGGCCTGCCGACCAGCACCAGCCGTGACCCGGCCGCGTCCAGCGCCCGCGCGTACCCGGCCGTACGGCGCCGGTACGCGTCGTCCAGGAACGCGCCCCCGACCAGCAGGACCGCCGCCGCGTGCTGCTGGCGGGCGAGCTGCACCAGCGCGTCCTCGCGCGCCGGGTCGTCGCGGGTCGCGCACACCAGGCTGAGCCGGCCCCGGTCCGCCGCCTCCTGCTCGACCCCGGCGGCGACATGCGCCAGCGATGGGCCTGTGATGTCCTTCACGACCAGCGCGATCGGGCCCGCGACCTGGCCGGACAGGGCCTTGGCGTGCACGTTCACGACGTAGTGCAGCGCCTCGACGGCGGCCAGCACGCGCCTGCGGGTGTCCTCCGACACCGGGTAGTCGCCCGCGAGGGTCCGGGAGACGGTGGCCACCGACACACCCGCGCGCGCGGCGACGTCCCGGATCGTGCTGGGGCGTTGCTTTTCCCTGGTCACGGGGGCTGACGTTACTAGACGGGCGCACCGGTCGTGCCGGTCACTCCGGCAGCGGGCGGTCGTCCACCACGTGCTTCATCACCAGCGTCGAGTTCAGGCGCTGGACGCCCGGCAGCGTCGCGAGGCGTTCGTCGTAGAGGCGCTGGTAGGCGGCCAGGTCGGCGGTGACCACCCGCAGCAGGTAGTCCGGGTCGCCGAACAGGCGCTGCGCCTGGACCACGTGCGGTACGGCCGCGAGGGCCGCCTCGAACTCCGCGACCGTGTCCCGGTCCTCCAAGCGCATCGTGACGAAGATCAGCGCCTCGAAGGCGAGGCCGACCGCCGCCGGTTCGACCACCGCGCGGTACCCCTTGATCGCACCCGAGCGCTCCAGGTCGCGCAGGCGGCGGTGACAGGGGGAGACGCTGAGCCGCACGCGGGCGGCGAGGTCGGTGATCGTCAGACGGCCGTCGAGCTGGAGCTCGGTAAGAATTTTCCGGTCTATGGCATCCACGGGGAGATTCTCCCCCTGAAGGGCCGGAAGCGCGGAAAAGACAGGAACATGTTCGGGGTGTTCCTCCCTAATCTTCCCCGCATGGACATATCGACCGTCGTCGCCTTCCTCGCCGTCGACCTGCTGCTCGTGTGCACGCCGGGGGCGGACTGGGCGTACGCGATCTCCGCCGGGCTGCGGGAGCGGGCCGTCCTGCCCGCCGTCGCCGGGCTCGTCACGGGGTACGTCGGGTACACGGTGCTCGCCGTCGCCGGGCTGGTCGTGGTCGTCGCGAGTTCGACGGCCCTGCTGACCGCGCTGACCGTCGCCGGGGCCGGATACCTGATGTGGCTGGGGTGGGGGGTGCTGACCCGGCCCGCCGCCGTGGGGGCGTCCGAGGCGGTCGCCGAATCGCCCGGGCGGATTCTGCTCAAGGGGGCCGGGATCAGCGGGCTGAATCCCAAGGCGCTGCTGTTGTACTTCTCGCTGTTCCCGCAGTTCGTCGACGCGGGGTCCGGGTGGCCGGTGGCCGCTCAGACGGGGCTGCTCGGGGTGCTGCACACGGCAGCCTGCGCCGTCGTCTACCTCGGGGTGGGGTTCTTCGCCGGGGCCGTGCTGCGGACACGGCCCGGGGCGGCGCGGGTGGTGACCCGGGTGTCGGGGGTGCTGATGGTGGTGATCGGCGGGGTGCTGCTGGCCGAGCAGGTCCGCTGAGCCCGTTGCCTGCCGGGCCTTGCCGTCAGGCCGCGTGCTCGTGCTCGCAGGTGTCGTCGATCCCGTGGGTCTCCCACTCGGGGAAGGGGTCCTCGCCGACCTGCTCGCCCGGTGCCAGGAGGCAGTCCGACAGGGCGAGATGGAGTTCGTCCGCCTTCAACTCCGTGCCGATGAACACCAGTTCCTGAGCGTACGGCGCCTCTTCGTCGCGGGCCGCCGAGGGTTCGAAGCGGGCGACCGTACCCGCCTGCGACCACAGGCCGGTGACGTGCGGGCGGGTCGAGAGGGTGAAGAAGCCCTTCGAGCGCAGGATCTTGCCGTACCTCCCGCCGTCCAGGCGCTCGGTGACGAACGTCCACAACCTGCCCGGGTGGAAGGGGAGTTCGGAGCGGAACACGGTCGACGAGATGCCGTACTCCTCCGTCTCCGGGACGTGGTCGCCGTTCAGCTCCTTGACCCAGCCCGGTGCCTGCTGGGCCCGCTCCAGGTCGAAGCGGTTCGTGTCCAGGACCTCGCGGAGGGGGACACGGCTCCTGGTCGCCGTGACGATCCTGGCCGTCGGGTTGAGGCGGGTGAGCGTCGCGTGGAGATGGTCGGCCGTGGGGGTGTCGACCAGGTCCAGCTTGTTCAGGACGATGACGTCCGCGAACTCGACCTGGTCGATCAGGAGGTCGCTCACCGTGCGCTCGTCGTCCTCGAAGGGGGCGAGGCCGCGCTCGGCGAGTTCGTCCCCGGCGTCCAGTTCCGTGAGGAAGTTCGCCGCGTCGACGACCGTCACCATCGTGTCCAGGCGGGCCACGTCACCCAGGGTGGCGCCGTCGTCCCGCGCGAACGCGAAGGTCGCGGCGACCGGGAGCGGTTCCGAAATTCCACTGGACTCGATCAGAAGGTGATCGAAACGGCCCTCCCGCGCGAGGCGGTCCACTTCTTCCAGGAGGTCGTCCCTGAGCGTGCAGCAGATGCAGCCGTTCGTCATCTCGACGAGGCGTTCCTCCGTGCGCGAGAGCGCCGCCTCGCCGCCCCGCACCAGGGCCGCGTCGATGTTCACCTCGCTCATGTCGTTCACGATCACCGCGACCTTGAGGCCCTCGCGGTTGTTCAGGACGTGGTTGAGGAGCGTCGTCTTGCCCGCGCCGAGGAAGCCGGAGAGGACGGTCACCGGGAGACGGTCGTGCTGGGTCACGGTCAGCCTTCGGGGTGGAGGAGGCCGCGCTCGTACGCCTTGACCAGGTTCTGGGGGACGAGGTGCTGGACGCCGTCGATGGTCACGGGGACCAGGGCGGGGACGGTCGCCTTCCACTGGGCGCGGCGGTGGCGGGTGTTGCTGCGGGACATCTTGCGTTTGGGGACGGCCATGGGGGCTCCTCGGGGT
>NZ_LIRL01000574.1 GCF_001419795.1 Streptomyces niveiscabiei | reverse complement strand
CTCCTGGAACTGGAGGCTGATATCGAACTGCGCCGACTCCCGAGGCACTTCACGTTCCGTAACAGTGAGCCCCGGCAGGTCGAACGCCCCACTCGGCGTGTTCTGCAGCGTCACCATCGCCTGAACCAGCGGCGTCCGACTGCTGTCCCGCTCCGGCGCCAACTCCTCGATCAACCGGCTGAACGGAACGTCCTGATGCGCGAAGGCGTCCAGAACAGTCCCCTTCACCCCCGCCACCAACTCCCCGAAGGGCAACGACTCGTCGATGCGAGTCCGCAGGACGAGCGTGTTGACGAAGAACCCGACCAGCCCTTCAAGCTCGACCCGTTCACGGCCGGAAACAGCCGTCGCGACAGCCACATCCCGCTGCCCGCTGTACCGCGAGAACAGCAACTGCGTCACAGCGGTCAACGCCATGAACAGACTCGCGCCCTGCCCACGAGCCGCCTCCCCCAACCGACTCACCAACTCCGGCGACACGGCAAACACATGCACCCCGCCCGCCCCGGTACGCACCGTCGGCCGAGCCCGGTCCGTAGGCAGCTCCAACGGCTCAAGCCCCGCCAACTGCGAGCGCCAGTACTCCAGTTGCCCAGCCAGAGCATCCCCGGCAAGCCGCTCCCGTTGCCATACGGCGTAGTCCCCGTACCGCACGGGGAGTTCAGGCAGCTCGCCCCCGCGATACAACTCGCTCAGCTCCCGCACGATCACCCCCATCGACCACCCGTCGGTGATGATGTGATGCATCGACAGAACAAGGGTGTGCTCAGCGGAACCGCTCCGGATCAGCAAGAACCTGACCAACGGCCCCGTGCGCAGGTCGAACGGAGCCGTCGCCTCAAGCCGCACCGCCTCCTCGACGTCTTCGACATCCACAACACGGACCGGAACCTCCAGCGTCGGATGCACGCGCTGCACCCCACGCCCCTCCACCGAATCAAACGTCGTCCGCAACACCTCATGGCGAGCCACCAGATCATCCACAGCAGCCTGAAGCGCGACGACATCCAGCTCACCGCTCAACCGCAGCCCGGCCGAGATGTTGTACTCCGTGCTGCCGGGGGCGAAGTCGTCGAGGAACCAGAGGCGTTCCTGCGCGAAGGACAGCGGAAGTTCAGCGGCGACTTGGCGGCTGATGACGTCGGAGTGGCCGCCCGCCGGAAGAGCGGTAGCCAGGCCGGCAACAGTCGGATGATCGAACAGAGCCCGGGGAGAGAGATCGGCACCAAGAGCGGTACGCAGACGCGATGCGATCTTGAGGCTGGTGATCGAATCACCGCCCAGCTCGAAGAAGTTGTCGTACACCCCGACCCGCTCGGCCCCCAGAACGTCCACCCAGACGGCAGCGACAGCTTCCTCGGCCGGAGTACGCGGAGCGACGTACCGCTCCCGCACGAACTCAGGCACGGGAAGAGCACGCCGATCAACCTTGCCATTGACCGTCAGCGGCAGCGCGTCCAGGACCACGAAAGCCGACGGAACCATGTACTCCGGCAGCACAGCCGCGAGTTGAGCACGCCACCCCTCAACATCCGCCTCACCGACGACGTACGCCACCAGACGCTTCACACCCGGCTGATCCTCCCGCGCAACGACCGTCACCTGACCGACACCCGAGCACCGCCCCAACACAGCCTCGATCTCGGCCAGTTCGATCCGGAAACCCCGGATCTTGACCTGATCGTCACCACGCCCCAGGAACTCCAGCCGACCATCAGAACGCCACCGCACCACATCACCCGTGCGGTACAGGCGCTCGCCAGGTACAAAGGGGTCGGCCACGAACCGCTCGGCCGTCAGTCCCGCCCGGCCGAAGTAGCCGCGCGCCAGGCCGTCTCCGCCGAGATACAACTCACCCGGCACCCCGACCCCGACCGGCAGCAGACCGGCGTCGAGGACGTACACACGGGTGTCGTCCATGGGCACCCCAAGAGGCACCACACCGCTGGAAGTCTCGTCGTAGGACAGCGCACCACTCACCGCGAAGGTGGTCGTCTCGGTCGGGCCATACCCATTGACCAGCCTCGTCCCGTCGCACGCCTGGAGCATCCGGGCCGCCGCGACCGCCGGTACGGCATCCCCGCCCGTCCACACCTCACGCAGCCCCCGGAAGCACTCCGCGTCCTCCTCGACCAACGCCCCGAACAAGGCCGCCGTCACCCACATCCCGGTCACACCATGCCGAGACACCGCCTCCCGCACGACAGACGGCTTCAACTCCTCTTCGGCGACGACCACACAGCCGCCGTTGAGCAACGGCACCCAGATCTCGTA
>NZ_LIRL01000573.1 GCF_001419795.1 Streptomyces niveiscabiei | reverse complement strand
GCCCCGCACCCCCACAAAAAGAGAGGTTAAGGTAAGCCTCGCCTTAGCGAGACCCCCTTGCCTGGGCAAGCCCCTTATGCCCCCCGGAGTACCCCCGTGCGCACGTCCAAGCCGACAGCAGTCCTGATCGCCGCCCTGATCGCAGGCACCGTCCTGGCGGGCTGCTCGACCGACTCGGACGGCAAGACAGCCGACGCCAAGGCCCCCGGCGCCGTCAACAAGGTCGCCGGCGCCTCCGAGGGCCCCGCCGCCGCGCCCGGCACGCTCGCCGCCGGCATGGGCTCGGACGTCGCGAAGGACGGCACCTTCCCGAGGACGGTCAAGCACTACGCGGGGACTACGACGGTCAAGGTGGCGCCGACGAAGATCGCCGTCCTCAGCACCGGCCAGCTCGACGACCTCCTCAGCCTCGGCGTCGTACCGACCGCGTCGACGCGCGCGGCGAACGCGGGTCTAGTACCCGACTACCTGAGCGCTACGTTCCCGCAGTACAAGGCCGAGCTGAACGAGATGTCGGACGCCGGCACCCGGCAGGCGCCGAACCTGGAGTCCCTCGCGACGGCGAAGCCGGACCTGATCCTGGTCAACAAGTCCCTCTCCGACCTGTACCCGAAGCTGTCGAAGATCGCGCCGACGGTCGTCACCGCAGGCCAGGGCATCAACTGGAAGCGTGATCTCCTCCTTGTGGGGGACGCGGTCGGCAAGGGCCAGGCGGCGCGGACCCTGCTGAACGGCATCGTCGCGGACGCCAAGTCCCAGGGAGCCGGCGTCAAGGGCGACCCCACCGTCTCGATGGTCCGCTTCACCCCCGACCGCACCCGCATGTTCGGTGTCTCCTCCTTCACGGGCTCGATCGCCGTGGACATGGGGCTCGCCCGTCCCGCGTCGCAGCAGTTCAAGGCGATCTCGCAGGACATCAGCAGCGAGAAGATCGACACGGCGGACGGCGACTGGATCTTCTACTCGGTGCAGGGCGACGCGTCGAAGACGGACGCGGCGAGCACGGTCGCGGGCCCGCTGTGGAAGGGCATGAAGGGCGTCAAGGCGGGGCACGCGGTGCAGGTCGACGACGACCCCTGGTACCTGAACGCCGGTCCCACCGCCGCGCGCCTGGTCGTCGGGGAGCTCGCGGAGCACCTGGCCAAGTGACCCGGCGCCTGATCGTCTGGCCGGCGGCTGCCCTCGTGGTGGCCGCCGCCGTCGTGCTCAGCCTCGCCGTGGGTACTAGAGCCGTACCCCCGGCGGCGGTCCTGGACGCGTTGCTCCATCGGGGGGAGTCCCCTGACACCCTGGTAGTACGGTCGCTGCGGCTGCCCCGTACCGAGATCGGGCTCACGGCCGGTGCGGCGCTGGGTCTCGCGGGGACCGCGCTCCAGGCCGTCACCAGGAATCCGCTGGCCGACCCCGGGATCCTCGGCCTCAGCCAGGGTGCGGCGGCCGGTGTCGTCACAGCGATCGCGTTCGGCTGGGCGAACGGTTTCAGTGGGTACGTGTGGTTCGCGTTCGCGGGTGCGGTCGGCGCCGCGTGTCTCGTGTACGCGGTCGCCTCGCGCGGCAGGGGTGGGGCGTCGCCGGTCAAACTCGCCCTCGCGGGGACGGCGTTGGCGGCGATGACGGCGGGCGGGACGACCGTCGTCCTCACCTCGTCGTCCGCGACGCTCGACCAGTTCCGGTTCTGGCAGGTGGGTGCGCTCAGCGGGCGGGATGCTGGAAGCGTCGTACGGATGCTGCCGTTTCTGCTGGTCGGTGCGGTGCTGGTGATGGCGTGCGCGCCGGGGTTGGATGCGCTGGCGCTGGGCGACGAGACGGCTCGGGGGCTCGGGCATCGGGTTCAACTCGTGCGGGGTGCCGCGGCGTTGGGGGCGACCCTGCTGACGGCGTCCGCTGTGGCCGCCGCCGGACCGATCGTGTTCGTGGGGCTCGTGGTGCCGCATGTCGCACGGAGGTTGGTGCGCACGGGAGGGCATCGTTCGCTGTTGCCGCTGTCGGCGCTGTTGGGTGCGGCGCTGCTGGTACTCGCTGATGTGGCGGGACGGGTGGTGCGGGCGCCCGCCGAGGTGCCGGCCGGGGTGATGACCGCTGTGGTGGGGGTGCCGGTACTGGTGGTGCTGGTGCGGCGGAAGAAGGAGGTGGCATGAGGCTCTCCGGTCCCCCCAGCGGCGTACACCCTGGCTCCCTGGTACTACGTCCCACCCCCCGCCTCTCCCTCCTCGTCCACCGGCGTTCCCTCGCCGTCGCAGCCGCCCTCCTCGTCCTCCTCGGCGCCGCGATGCTCGCGTCCGCCTGTCTGGGGCAGACCCTGGTAGCCCCGGGTGATGTGTGGGCCGCGCTCAGGGGGACGCCGGGGCCGTACGACCTGGTGGTGATGGAGCTACGGGTCCCCCGGATCGTCGTCGGCGCCCTCGTGGGGCTCGCGCTCGGTGTCTCCGGTGCGCTGATCCAGACCGTGACCCGGAACCCCCTCGCCAGTCCCGATGTGATCGGCGTCGGGCACGGGGCGGCTGCGGCGACCGTCGGTGCGCTGGCGACCGGCGCCGTGTCGTCGCCGTCGGCGATGCCCGCCGTATCCGTGCTGGGCGGCCTCGCCGCTGCGGCCCTGGTGTACGCCCTGGCCTGGCGGAACGGGTTGCAGCCGAACCGGTTCGTGCTGACCGGCGTGGGCATCGGTGTGGCCCTCTCCGCTGTGGTTCAGCTGTACCTCGCCGACAGCGAGCTCGATGCGGCCGAGCAGCTCAAGCTGTGGCTGACGGGGAGCCTCAACGGGCGCGGGTGGGAGCAGGCGCGGCCCTTGGCCACCGTACTCCTGCTGGCGCTGCCCGCGCTGGTGTGGGCGAGCCGTGCGGTGCGGCCCCTGGGGCTCGACGCGGATACCGCTGCGGGGCTAGGGGTACGGGTGAACCGGATGCGGCTGGGGTTGACGGTCCTGGGTGTAGTGCTCGCCGCCGCGGCGACCGGTGCCGCAGGGCCGATCAGCTTCGTGGCGCTCACGTCTCCGCAGCTGGCGCGCAGGCTCACCCGTACACCGCAGCTGCCGCTCGTCGCGTCGGGGCTGACCGGGGCGGTCGTACTCGTGACGGCGGATCTGGTGGCGCGGGTACTGGTACCTCCGGTGGAGATACCTGTGGGGGCGCTCACCGCGCTGGTAGGGGGGCCGTACCTGCTGTGGCTGCTGGGGAGACGTACGTAGATAGACGGACGCGGAAGGCTGGTCCTCCGGTAGGGGATACCGGAGGACCAGCCTCAGGGGCGTACGACCGCCGGGGTCAGATCGTCGCCGTGTCGATCACGAAGCGGTACCGGACGTCGCTGTTCACGACCCGGTCGTACGCCTCGTTGATCTCCTCCGCCGAGATCAGCTCGATCTCGGAGCCCAGGTTGTGCTCGGCGCAGAAGTCGAGCATCTCCTGGGTCTCGGCGATGCCGCCGATCATCGAACCGGCGAGGGTCTTGTTGCCGCCGATGAGGGAGAAGAGGTTGAGGGAGACGGGCTCCTCGGGGGCGCCGACGTTGACGATCGCGCCGCCGGTCTTGAGGAGGGAGAGGTAGGCGCCGAAGTTCAGCGGCGCGGAGACGGTGGACACGATCAGGTCGAAGGTGCCCGCGAGCTGCTTGAACGTGTCGGCGTCGCTGGTGGCGTAGTAGTGCGTGGCGCCGAGCTTGAGGCCGTCGTCCTTCTTGCTGAGGGTCTGCGAGAGGACGGTGACCTCGGCGCCGAGCGCGGCACCGATCTTGACGGCCATGTGGCCGAGCCCGCCGAGGCCGATGACGGCGACCTTCTTGCCGGGGCCCGCGCCCCAGTGCTTCAGCGGGGAGTACGTGGTGATGCCGGCGCACAGCAGGGGCGCGGCGACGTCGAGCGCGAGGCCGTCGGGGATGCGGACGACGAAGCTCTCCTTGACGACGATCTGCTGCGAGTAGCCGCCGTACGTGGGCTCGCCGTCCTTGCCGATGGCGTTGTACGTGCCGACGTTGCCCTGCGTGCAGAACTGCTCCACGCCGGCCCGGCAGTTCTCGCACTCGCCGCACGAGTCGACCATGCAGCCGACGCCGACCCGGTCGCCGACCTGGTACTTCGTGACGCCGGGGCCGACCTCGGAGACGATGCCCGCGATCTCGTGGCCCGGGACCATCGGGAACATGGCCGTGCCCCAGCCCTCGCGGGCCTGGTGGATGTCGGAGTGACAGATTCCGGCGAACTTGATGTCGATCTGGACGTCGAACTCGCCGACCGGGCGGCGCTCGATGGTGGTGCGGGCGAGCGGGGCCTTGGCGGCGGGTGCGGCGTACGCGGCGACGGTGGTCATGCCGTGGTTCTCCTAGCGGGGGATGCGTCCCGGCCTGCCTTCGGGCCGGGCACGTGCCCCAGCCTGCCACGGCGTCGAGCGTTCACCCAGGTCACAGCTCTGCCTACGCTCACTGTGCCTACCACTGGCGGGGACAGGATCAGGAGCGTACGACGGTAGGGGGTGGCCGATACTGGGTGTATGGACGAGGAGCGGCCGACAGGGCCGGGTGAGCCGGCCGGGCTGGACCGGCGGGCCGAGCTGAGTGAGTTCCTGCGGACCCGGCGAGCCCGGCTGAAGCCGGAGGACGTAGGACTTTCGGGGTACGGCCGGCAGCGGCGGGTACCAGGACTACGGCGGGAGGAGCTGGCCCAGCTCGCCGGGGTGTCCGTTGCGTATTACACGCGTCTTGAGCAGGGCAACGGCCGCAACGTCTCGGCGGAGATCCTCGACTCCATCGCGCGGACGCTACGGCTCACCGAGGCCGAGCACGCACACCTCATGCACCTCGCGAAGCCCAAGCAGCACAAGAAAAAGTCTGGGGGTGGCCGGCCTCAGCAGGTCCGCGTCCCCCTGCACCACCTCCTCACCGCCATGGACGGTGTACCCGCGTACATCATCGGGCGGCGTTCCGAGATCCTCGCGTGGAACCGGCTCGCCGCGGCCCTCTTCGGCGACTGGTCCGAACTGCCCGCCGCCGAGCGGAACTGGGCCCGCCTGACCTTCCTGCGCCCCGACTACCGCGACCTCTTCATCCCCTGGGAGGAGAAGGCCAGCGACATCGTCGCCACCCTGCGCTGGGAGGCCGGCTGCTATCCCGACGACCCCCGCCTCTCCGCCCTCGTCGGTGAACTCTCCGTCAAGAGCGAGGAGTTCCGCCGGCTGTGGGCCGCCCACGACGTCAAG
>NZ_LIRL01000572.1 GCF_001419795.1 Streptomyces niveiscabiei | reverse complement strand
GTCCACCCCTCCCCGTCTCCGTAAGGGACCCCCGTGACCAGACTCAGCGTCGAGATGCTGGCAGCGGACGCGCCAGAGCCGATCACCTCGGCCGGGCACGCTCAGCTCGGTATCGCCGTGCTGGCGGGCATCGCCGTCATCGTCCTGCTCATCACCAAGTTCAAGCTCCACGCCTTCCTGTCGCTGACCATCGGCACGCTCGCGCTGGGCGCGTTCGCCGGGGCGCCGCTGGACAAGGCGATCTCGAGTTTCAGTTCCGGCCTCGGTTCGACGGTCGCCAGCGTCGGCGTGCTGATCGCGCTGGGCGCGATCCTCGGCAAGCTGCTCGCGGACTCCGGCGGCGCCGACCAGATCGTCGACACGATCCTCGCGAAGGCGAACGGCAGGAGCATGCCGTGGGCGATGGTCCTGATCGCCTCGGTGATCGGCCTGCCGCTCTTCTTCGAGGTCGGCGTCGTGCTGCTGATCCCGGTCGTGCTGATGGTCGCCAAGCGCGGCAACTACTCGCTGATGCGGATCGGCATCCCGGCGCTGGCCGGCCTGTCCGTGATGCACGGCCTGGTCCCGCCGCACCCCGGCCCGCTGGTCGCGGTCGACGCGGTCGGCGCGAACCTGGGCGTCACGCTGGCGCTCGGCGTGCTGGTGGCGATCCCGACGGTGATCATCGCGGGCCCGGTGTTCTCGCGGTACGCGGCCCGCTGGGTCGACGTGCAGGCGCCGGACAAGATGGTCCCCCAGCAGCCGTCGGAGGACCTGGAGAAGCGTCCGAGCTTCGGCGTGACCCTGTTCACGATCATGCTGCCGGTCGTCCTGATGCTGTCCAAGGCGCTGGTCGACATCGTGATCGACGACAAGGAGAACACCGTCCAGCGGGTCTTCGACGTCGTCGGCTCGCCGCTGATCGCGCTGCTGTCGGCCGTCCTGGTCGGCATCTTCACGCTCGGCCGCCCGGCCGGGTTCTCGAAGCAGCGGCTGAACGAGCTGGTCGAGAAGAGCCTCGCGCCGATGGCCGGCATCCTGCTGATCGTCGGCGCGGGCGGCGGCTTCAAGCAGACGCTGATCGACTCCGGCGTCGGCCAGATGGTCCTGGAGATCTCCGAGGACTGGTCGATCTCGGCGATCCTGCTGGCCTGGCTGATCGCGGTCGCGATCCGGCTGGCGACGGGTTCGGCGACGGTCGCGACCGTCTCGGCGGCCGGTCTGGTGGCGCCCCTCGCCGCCGACATGTCCACCGCGCACGCGGCCCTGCTGGTCCTCGCGATCGGCGCGGGCTCCCTCTTCTTCAGCCACGTCAACGACGCCGGTTTCTGGATGGTCAAGGAGTACTTCGGGCTGAGCGTCGGCCAGAACCTCAAGACCTGGTCCGTCATGGAGACGGTCATCTCCGTGGTCGCGGGTGGCCTGGTCTTCCTTCTGTCTCTGGTCCTCTAGGGGTACGCCGATGACTCATCCTCTCTTCGACATCACCGGCAGGACCGCGCTCGTCACCGGGTCCAGCCGGGGTATCGGCCTGGCGCTCGCCCGGGGTCTCGCGGAAGCGGGCTGCACGGTCGTCCTCAACGGGCGGGACGAACGGCGGCTGGCCGAGGCGGCGCGCGAGCTGCCCGGCAAGGTCCACACCGCGGTCTTCGACGTGACCGACGGCCCCTCGGTCGCCGCCGGGATCAAGGACGTCGAGGAGCGCGTCGGTCCGCTCGACATCCTCGTCAACAACGCGGGGATGCAACTGCGGGCCCCGCTCCTGGAGTTCACCGACTCCGACTGGCACCGCGTCCTGGACACCAACCTCACCAGCGCGTTCCTCGTGGGCCGCGAGGCCGCCCGGTACATGACCGCGCGCGGGCACGGGAAGATCGTCAACATCTGCTCGTTGCAGAGCGAGGTCGTGCGGCCCGGCATCGCGCCGTACGCGGCGACCAAGGGCGCGCTGAAGATGCTGACCAAGGGCATGTGCGCGGACTGGGGGCCGTCCGGCGTCCAGGTCAACGGGCTCGGGCCCGGCTACATCGAGACGGAACTCACCCAAGCCCTCGTGGACGACGAGGAGTTCAGCGCCTGGGTACGCAGGCGGACCCCGGCCGGACGCTGGGGCCGTACCGAGGACCTGGTCGGCGGGGTGCTGTTCCTCGCCTCCCCGGCGGCGGACTTCGTCAGCGGGCAGATCCTGTACGTCGACGGCGGCATGACGAGCGTGCTGTGAACGGGGGAACGCGGATGCTGGGCTGTGTCATCCACGCTCAAGGCGACCTGCGCGTCGAGGAGTTGACGCCGGTCGAGCCGGGACCCGGACAGGCGCTGGTCGCCGTGCGCTACGGCGGGGTCTGCGGTTCCGACCTGCACTACTGGCGCCACGGCGGGGTCGGCGACTTCCGGCTCAAGGAGCCGATGGTCCTGGGGCACGAGGTCGTCGGTACGGCGCTGTCGGGGCCCTACGAGGGGCAGTCGGTCGCCGTGCATCCGGCGACTCCGTGCGGGGTGTGTCCGGAGTGCGTGGACGGGCGGCGCCATGTCTGCCGGGACACGCGGTACCTGGGCAGCGCGGCGCGCACGCCGCACGTCCAGGGCGGGTTCGCGGCGCGGATCGCCGTGCCGCAGGGGCAGTTGAGGGTGCTGCCGGACGGGCTGGAGCTGCGGCGGGCCGCTCTCGCCGAGCCGCTGTCCGTCGCGCTGCACGCCGTGCGGCGGGCCGGGGACGTGCGGGGGCGGCATGTGCTGGTGACCGGGGCCGGGCCGATCGGGTGCCTGGTCGTCGCCGCCGCGAAGGCCGCCGGGGCGGCGCGGGTGACGGTGACCGATCTGCTGCCCGCCGCGCTGGAGTTCGGGCGGATCGCGGGCGCCTCCGACGTGGTACGCGCCGACGATCCGTCAGATCCCGGGTGGCCCGCGGAAGTCGACGTCGCCATCGAGGCGTCCGGGGTCGCCGCCGGGCTCGACACGTGTCTGCGGCTCGTCCGGCGGGGCGGGGTCGTCGTGCAGCTCGGGATGCTGCCGGCCGGGCAGAGTTCCTTCGCCGGGAACCTCGTCGTCAGCCGGGAGATCGAGCTGCGCGGGGCGTTCCGCTTCGACACGGAGTTCGACGAGGCGCTGCAACTCCTTGCCGTTCAGCCCTCGTTCGACGGGTTGGTGAGCGCGGTGGTGCCGGTCGAGGAGGCGGAGTCGGCGTTCACCCTCGCCGCCGACCGGGGGCGGTCCTGCAAGGTGCTGCTGGACTTCGGGGGCTGAGGGCGGTCTCTTGGAGCGAGCGGGCCGGGGTGAACTCCCTGGCCCGCTCGGTCGTTTCAGCGGGGTGGGGTGAACTCTGCGGCTCGCTCGCCGATTTCGGCGGGGCTGGGTGAACTCCCCGGCCTGCTCGCCGGTTTCACTGGGGCGGGGCTAACTCCCTTGTCTACTCGCCGGTTTCAGCGGGGTGAGGCGAACTCCCTTGTCTGCTCGCCGGTTTCGTAAGGCTTCCTCGTGCCCGGCGTCGTGGGGCAGGTTTCGGTGTGGGGTGGGGCGGCGCATGATGGTGGGTGACGACTGGGGGGACGTCATGGGGATTTCGCTGGGGACACGGATCTCGGCGGTGCTGCTCGCGGGGGCCGTGGCGGTGGTGACCGTGGCGCTTCAGGAGGGGGACACGCCTCGGGTGCGGGGCGGGGGTGTGGTGCCGGAGGCCAGTTCCTCGGCGGTGCGGTCGACGCCTGCGGTCACTTCTTCTCCGGCGCCTCGGATCAGTGGGCTGGAGGGGGGCACGGTCGGGCGGAGTACGCCCGCGCCTTCCGTGACTCCTGAGGCGTCGGCTCTTCCCACGCCAAGTCCCGGTCGTACGCCGCGTGTTGTCGCGGTCTCCTGGCTACCGCCGGGGCCGGTGTCGCCCGACGCGGACCGGCTGGCCGATCCGGACAGCGTGTACGACGTGCTGCGGTCCCCGGCGCGGTGCCGGGAGGCGTTGGGGATGATCCCCGGGGGTGAACTCGGGGACGAGTGGCGGGTGTTGAAGGCGTTGGCGCACGCGTGTCTCGCTGCGCGGGGTGAGGGCGGGAGTTGGGCGGAGGCGTCCGAGCCGGTGCGCGGGGTCAGTTGCAAGGGGGTTGCCGCGCAACGGGTGTTGGGCGAGTTGCTGGCGTTCCGGCGCGGGGCGCGGGGCGGG
>NZ_LIRL01000571.1 GCF_001419795.1 Streptomyces niveiscabiei | reverse complement strand
ACCTCACCTCTCCTCCCCGCCCTCCGCCGCCAGCGCGTAGTCCGCCCTCGTCGGGGTCCACTTCGTGCTCTCCGTCTGGATGAGGAGTTCGGCGACGTCCAGGACGTGGTGGCCGGCCATTTCGGGGAGGCAGGAGCCTTTTGCGGGGCCGATGGCTTGTGCCCAGGGGGCAGGGATGGCGGAGGCGCCTTGGGTTGCTCCGGAGAGGGCGCCTGCTACTGCTGCTGTTGTGTCGGCGTCTCTGCCCATGTTGACCGCAGTCAGGACGGAGGACTCGAAGTCGGCGTTGGCGTAGGCGTACGCGCCGAAGGAGAGGGCCACGGCCTCGGGGGCCAGGTCGGTCCAGGGGTAGCCGGGGATGATGACGGCGGTGCGGATGGCGCGTTCGCCTTGGTGGGCGTGGGCGACGGCGCGGCGGAGGGAGCGGGCGGTCCAGGAGTCGTCGGGGATGACGGCCAGGGCGGAGGCGATGACGGTGATGGGGGGTGCGCCGGTCATGGCGGTGGCCACGCCTGCGGCTACCGCTTGGCCGCCGTAGATGCCTTCGCCCTCGTGGCTGACCGAGCCGTCGATCGCGGCCAGGCGGGCCGCTTCTGCGGGGCGGCCTGCCGCGAAGACGCCGAAGACGGCCGCGCGCATCGCGAGGCCGTCGCTCCAGGCGTGGCGGTGCTGGGCGGTGATGGGGGCGGTGAGGCCGCGGCGGAGGTTCTCGAGGGTGCCGCGTTCGCTGAAGCCGGCGCCTCGGAAGGGGCCTTCGTCGCGGTCGGCGATCCAGGCGTGCCAGGCGGATTCGACGTGGGCGGGGGTGAGGGCGGAGCCGTGGCGGGCGAGGAGGAGGCCGGAGAGGATCGCGTACTCGGTGTCGTCGGTGCCGGCGGGGGTGTCGGTGACGTACCCGGTGATGCGGCCCCAGCGGGCGCGGATCTCGGAGGGCTTCATGTTCTCCGCCGGGGCGCCGAGGGCGTCTCCTACGGCGAGGCCGAGCAGGGCGCCTCTCGCTCGTTCACGCAGCGCTGCGATGGATGCCATACGTGAACCTCCGGGGGAGAGGGGCGGGTCAGTGATCAGATCTGTCCCACCATTGGCGGTTGACCTCAGCCTGGAAGCCCCTTTTGTCACCCGGTCGACTTTTGAGCGCAGCTCAGATCGGATGAGCGTTCAGCGGTAAAACCGCAGGTAAGCCCAGCCTTTCCTTGCTGGCGGGCGGGGAATCATCGACGTAGTCTCGGTGCTGTAGAGAATTAGAACGTGTCCAAAGTTAGCTTTGGCTTAGCTTGCCGGGGATGGAAAGAACATGGCTCTCATCGACGTCGAGGCGCCGCTGCACGAGGCGCACCGCGACAACCACACCCACCGTGACGTCAACGGCGGCTGGCTCAGGCCGGCGGTGTTCGGGGCGATGGACGGGCTGGTGTCCAACCTCGCGCTGATGACCGGCGTCGCGGGCGGCGACCTGGGGCACCAGGCCGTCGTCCTCACCGGACTCGCGGGCCTCGCGGCGGGCGCCTTCTCGATGGCGGCCGGCGAGTACACCTCCGTCGCCTCGCAGCGGGAGCTGGTGGAGGCGGAGCTGGACGTGGAGCGCGCGCAGCTGCGCAGGCACCCGGCGGACGAGGAGGCGGAGCTGGCCGCGCTGTACGAGGCGCGGGGCGTGGACGCGCCGCTCGCCAAGGAGGTCGCGCGGCAGCTGTCGCGGGACCCCGAGATGGCGCTGGAGATCCATGCGCGCGAGGAGCTGGGGATCGACCCCTCGGACCTGCCCTCGCCGCTGGTCGCCGCCGTCTCGTCGTTCGGGGCGTTCGCGCTGGGCGCGCTGCTGCCGGTGCTGCCGTACCTGCTGGGGGCGAGCGCGCTGTGGCCGGCCGTGCTGGTGGCGCTGCTGGGGCTCTTCCTGTGCGGGGCGGTCGTCGCGCGCGTGACCGCGCGGACCTGGTGGTACAGCGGGCTGCGGCAGTTGGCGCTGGGAGGCGCGGCGGCGGGTGTGACGTACGTCCTGGGCACTTTGTTCGGTACGGCCGTAGGATAAGAAGGCTGCTAGGTATGCGAGGGACCGTATAAATAGCCGTTACTCGCTGGTTTCGGATGCGTGACCACGGGGCATGAGCCGTAAGCGCTGTGGGCAACGACGCCTGTGGCACACGCGCGGGATGGGTGAAGACGCCCCTTCCGTACTCCCCCAGGAACGACGGACACCGATCTGTCCCGCTCGCTCCCACACATTTTCAGCCGCCTCGCGCGGCACCCGCCGCGACCCCACGGCGTCCACATGTTGGAACGGTTTATCCACTTCCCGAGAACCGCCCCATCATGTAACCTGCACGAAATTTTGCACTTACGCAGAGGGCCAACGTCGTCCCTCGGCAACGCAGATATGCCACTTGAGACGACGACGGGAGAGCCGATGCGTACGCCGCGCCAGCCGTCCCAGCACTCCGCGAATGGCCAGAACTGGTCCTTCATGGATGCTCGCCCTGCCGCGCAGGGTATGTACGACCCCCGTAACGAGCACGACGCCTGCGGCGTCGGCTTCGTGGCCACCCTCACCGGTGAGGCGAGCCACACGCTGGTCGAGCAGGCGCTGACCGTTCTGCGCAACCTCGAACACCGCGGCGCCACCGGCTCCGAGCCCGACTCGGGCGACGGCGCGGGCATCCTGACCCAGGTCCCGGACGCCTTCTTCCGCGAGGTCGCCGGATTCGAGCTCCCCGCGGCCGGTTCGTACGCCGTCGGCATCGCCTTCCTCCCCGAGGACGGCACCGAGGACGCCGTCTCGCGGATCGAGACGATCGCCGGCGAGGAGGGCCTCACGGTCCTCGGCTGGCGCGAGGTCCCCGTCGCCCCCGGCCTGCTCGGCGCCACGGCCCGCTCCACGATGCCCGCCTTCCGCGAGGTCTTCGTCGCCGACGGCGAGTCCGAGGGCATCGTCCTCGACCGCAAGGCGTTCGCGCTGCGCAAGCGCGCCGAGCGCGAGGCCGGCGTCTACTTCCCGTCGCTGTCCGCGCGGACCATCGTCCACAAGGGCATGCTGACCACCGGCCAGCTGGAGCCGTTCTTCCCGGACCTCTCCGACCGCCGCTTCGCCTCGGCCGTCGCGCTCGTCCACTCCCGGTTCTCCACGAACACCTTCCCGTCGTGGCCGCTCGCCCACCCCTACCGGTTCGTCGCGCACAACGGCGAGATCAACACCGTCAAGGGCAACCGCAACTGGATGGTGGCCCGCGAGTCGCAGCTCGTGAGTGAGCTGTTCGGGGACAAGGGCATCGAGCGGATCTTCCCGATCTGCACCCCCGACGCCTCCGACTCCGCCTCCTTCGACGAGGTCCTGGAGCTGCTGCACCTCGGCGGGCGCTCCCTGCCGCACTCCGTGCTGATGATGATCCCGGAGGCGTGGGAGAACCACGACTCGATGGACCCGGCCCGGCGCGCGTTCTACCAGTTCCACTCCACGCTGATGGAGCCCTGGGACGGCCCCGCCTGCGTCACCTTCACCGACGGCACCCAGGTCGGCGCGGTCCTCGACCGCAACGGCCTGCGCCCCGGCCGCTACTGGGTCACGGACGACGGCCTCGTCGTCCTCGGCTCCGAGGTCGGCGTCCTGGACATCGACCCCGCGAAGGTCGTCCGCAAGGGCCGCCTCCAGCCCGGCAAGATGTTCCTCGTCGACACCGCCGAGCACCGCATCATCGAGGACGACGAGATCAAGGCGTCCCTCGCCGCCGAGGCGCCGTACGCGGAGTGGCTGGAGACCGGCGAGATCGAGCTCGGCGACCTGCCCGAGCGCGAGCACATCGTCCACACCCACGCCTCCGTCACCCGCCGCCAGCAGACCTTCGGGTACACCGAGGAGGAGCTGCGCGTCATCCTCGCCCCGATGGCGAAGGCCGGCGCCGAGCCGATCGGCTCGATGGGTACGGACTCGCCGATCGCGGCGCTCTCCAGCCGCCCCCGGCTGCTGTTCGACTACTTCACGCAGCTCTTCGCGCAGGTCACCAACCCTCCGCTGGACGCCATCCGCGAGGAGCTGGTCACCTCCCTGCGCTCCTCGCTGGGCCCCCAGGGCAACCTGCTGGAGCCGAGCGCGGCCTCCTGTCGTACCGTCACCCTGCCCTTCCCGGTGATCGACAACGATGAGCTGGCCAAGCTCATCCACATCAACGCCGACGGCGACATGCCCGGCTTCAAGGCCGCGACCCTGTCCGGCCTGTACCGGGTGAGCGGGGGCGGTGAGTCCCTCGCCGCGCGCATCGACGAGATCTGCGCCGAGGCCGACGCCGCGATCGACAACGGCGCCCGCCTGATCGTCCTCTCGGACCGGCACTCCGACGCCGAGCACGCGCCGATCCCCTCGCTGCTGCTCACCGCCGCCGTCCACCACCACCTCATCCGCACCAAGCAGCGCACCCAGGTGGGCCTGCTGGTCGAGGCCGGGGACGTCCGCGAGGTCCACCACGTCGCCCTGCTGATCGGCTTCGGCGCCGCCGCCGTCAACCCGTACCTGGCGATGGAGTCCGTCGAGGACCTGGTCCGCGCGGGCACCTTCCTCTCGGACATCGAGCCCGAGCAGGCCATCCGCAACCTGATCTACGCGCTCGGCAAGGGCGTCCTCAAGGTCATGTCCAAGATGGGCATCTCGACCGTCGCCTCCTACCGGGGCGCCCAGGTCTTCGAGGCCGTCGGCCTGGAGGACGCGTTCGTCGAGAAGTACTTCAACGGCACCGCCAGCAAGATCGGCGGCGTCGGCATCGACGTCGTCGCCCAGGAGGTCGCCGCCCGGCACGCCAAGGCGTACCCCGCCTCCGGCATCGCCCCGGCGCACCGCGCGCTGGAGATAGGCGGCGAGTACCAGTGGCGCCGCGAGGGCGAGCCGCACCTCTTCGACCCGGAGACGGTCTTCCGCCTCCAGCACGCGACGCGCTCCGGCCGCTACGACATCTTCAAGAAGTACACGGACCGCGTGAACGAGCAGTCCGAGCGCCTCATGACGCTGCGCGGGCTCTTCGGCTTCAAGTCGGACCGTGCGTCGATCTCCGTCGACGAGGTCGAGTCCGTCGAGGACATCGTCAAGCGCTTCTCCACCGGCGCCATGTCCTACGGCTCCATCTCCCGCGAGGCCCACGAGACCCTCGCCATCGCCATGAACCAGCTGGGCGGCAAGTCCAACACCGGTGAGGGCGGCGAGGACCCGGAGCGCCTGTACGACCCGGCGCGCCGCTCCTCGATCAAGCAGGTCGCCTCCGGCCGCTTCGGCGTGACCTCCGAGTACCTGGTCAACGCGGACGACATCCAGATCAAGATGGCCCAGGGCGCCAAGCCCGGCGAGGGCGGCCAGCTGCCCGGCCACAAGGTCTACCCGTGGGTCGCCAAGACCCGGCACTCGACGCCGGGCGTCGGCCTCATCTCGCCGCCGCCGCACCACGACATCTACTCCATCGAGGACCTCGCCCAGCTGATCCACGACCTGAAGAACGCGAACCCGCAGGCGCGGATTCACGTGAAGCTGGTCTCCGAGGTCGGCGTCGGCACGGTCGCGGCGGGTGTCTCCAAGGCGCACGCCGACGTCGTCCTGATCTCCGGTCACGACGGCGGTACGGGTGCCTCGCCGCTCACCTCGCTGAAGCACGCGGGCGGCCCCTGGGAGCTGGGTCTCGCCGAGACGCAGCAGACGCTGCTGCTCAACGGCCTGCGCGACCGGATCGTCGTCCAGACCGACGGGCAGCTCAAGACCGGCCGTGACGTCGTCATCGCCGCGCTGCTCGGCGCCGAGGAGTTCGGTTTCGCGACCGCGCCGCTCGTCGTCTCCGGCTGCGTCATGATGCGCGTCTGCCACCTCGACACCTGCCCCGTCGGCATCGCCACGCAGAACCCCGTTCTGCGCGACCGGTTCGCGGGCAAGGCCGAGTACGTCGTGAACTTCTTCCGGTTCATCGCCGAGGAGGTCCGCGAGCTGCTGGCCGAGCTGGGCTTCCGGTCGATCGAGGAGGCCGTCGGGCACGCCGAGTTCCTCGACGTCGAGCGGGCCGTGGACCACTGGAAGGCGCAGGGCCTCGACCTGGCCCCGCTGTTCCACGTCCCCGCGCTGCCCGAGGGCGCCGTCCGCCACCAGACCGTCGTCCAGGACCACGGTCTGGAGAAGGCGCTCGACAACGAGCTGATCAAGCTCGCCGCCGACGCGCTCGCCGCCTCCGACGCGACGTCCGCGCAGCCGGTGCGCGCACAGGTCAAGGTCCGCAACATCAACCGCACCGTCGGGACGATGCTCGGGCACGAGGTGACGAAGAAGTTCGGCGGCGCCGGGCTCCCCGACGACACCATCGACATCACCTTCACCGGGTCCGCCGGCCAGTCCTTCGGCGCGTTCCTGCCGCGCGGTGTCACGCTGCGCCTCGAAGGCGACGCGAACGACTACGTCGGCAAGGGCCTCTCCGGCGGCCGGGTCGTCGTCCGTCCCGACCGGGGCGCCGACCACCTCGCCGAGTACTCGACCATCGCGGGCAACACCATCGCGTACGGCGCGACCGGCGGGGAGCTGTTCCTGCGCGGGCGTACCGGTGAGCGGTTCTGCGTCCGCAACTCCGGGGCGCTGGTCGTCTCCGAGGGCGTCGGCGACCACGGCTGCGAGTACATGACCGGCGGTCACGCGGTCGTCCTCGGCGAGACCGGGCGCAACTTCGCGGCCGGCATGTCCGGTGGCATCGCGTACGTCGTCGACCTGAACCGGGACAACGTCAACTCCGGGAACCTCGGCGCGATCGAGGAGCTGTCCGACGACGACAAGCAGTGGCTGTACGGCGTCGTGCGCCGCCACGCCGAGGAGACCGGGTCCACGGTCGCCGAGAAGCTGCTCGCCGACTGGGACGCGTCCGCCGAGCGCTTCACCAAGATCATCCCCAGTACGTACAAGGCAGTGCTCGCCGCCAAGGACGCCGCCGAGCAGGCGGGACTCTCCGAGTCCGAGATCACCGAGAAGATGATGGAGGCGGCGACCAATGGCTGACCCGAAGGGCTTCCTGAACCACGGCCGTGAGGTCGCCAAGTCCCGTCCGGTGGATGTCCGTCTCAAGGACTGGAACGAGGTCTACGTCCCCGGTTCGCTGCTGCCGATCATCTCGAAGCAGGCGTCCCGCTGCATGGACTGCGGCATCCCGTTCTGCCACAACGGCTGTCCCCTCGGGAACCTCATCCCCGAGTGGAACGACTACGCGTACCGCGAGGACTGGACGGCCGCGTCCGAGCGGCTGCACGCCACGAACAACTTCCCGGAGTTCACCGGGCGGCTCTGCCCGGCTCCCTGCGAGTCGGCGTGCGTCCTGGGCATCAACCAGCCCGCCGTCACCATCAAGAACGTCGAAGTCTCCATCATCGACAAGGCGTGGGACGCCGGTACGGTCGCCCCGCAGGCGCCCGAGCGGCTCTCCGGCAAGACCGTCGCCGTCATCGGCTCCGGGCCCGCCGGGCTCGCCGCCGCCCAGCAGCTCACCCGGGCCGGCCACACCGTCGCCGTGTACGAGCGCGCCGACCGCATCGGCGGTCTGCTGCGGTACGGCATCCCCGAGTTCAAGATGGAGAAGCGGCACATCAACCGGCGTATCGAGCAGATGCGCGCGGAAGGGACCCGCTTCCGGACGGGGATCGAGATCGGGCGCGACCTCAAGGCGACCGACCTCAAGAAGCGGTACGACGCCGTCGTCATCGCCGCCGGGGCGACCACCGCGCGCGATCTGCCCGTCCCCGGGCGGGAGTTGAAGGGCATCCACCAGGCGATGGAGTACCTGCCCCTCGCGAACAAGGTGCAGGAGGGCGACTACGTGACGGCCCCCATCACCGCCGAGGGCAAGCACGTCGTCGTCATCGGCGGCGGTGACACCGGGGCGGACTGCGTCGGCACCGCGCACCGCCAGGGCGCCGCGTCCGTCACGCAGCTGGAGATCATGCCGCGCCCCAGCGAGGACCGGCCCGCCGGGCAGCCCTGGCCGACCTTCCCCATGCTGTACAAGGTGACCTCCGCGCACGAGGAGGGCGGCGAGCGGGTCTACTCCGTCTCCACGACCCACTTCGAGGGCGACGAGGAGGGCAACGTGCAGTGGCTGCACCTCGTCGAGGTCGAGTTCGTCGAGGGCAAGCTCACCCAGAAGCCCGGCACCGAGCGGAAGATCCCCGCCCAGCTCGTCACGCTCGCCATGGGCTTCACCGGCACGGACCGGGAGAACGGCCTCGTCGAACAGTTCGGCCTCGACCTGGACGAGCGCGGCAACATCGCCCGCGACGCCGAGTTCCAGACGAACGTCCCCGGCGTGTTCGTCGCCGGCGACGCCGGCCGCGGACAGTCCCTCATCGTCTGGGCCATCGCCGAGGGCCGCTCCGCCGCCCGCGGCTGCGACCGCTTCCTCACCGGCGCCAGCGACCTCCCGGCCCCGATCCGCCCGACCGACCGCTCCCTGATGGTCTGACGGCCACCCCCAAGACGTCCCGTACAAAGGCGTACGGAACACCAGACGACGCCTGCCCCACTGTCCCCGACCGGACGACCGGGCAGGCGTCGCCGTACGTCTGGATAAGGTGGCCGGTATGGCAGCCATCAGCCTCACGAAGGTCGAGGAGACCGCGCCCGCGCTGGTCAGCCTCTACAAGAGGGCCGGGGAGTCGCTCGCCGGGCACGGGCTGGAGGGGCAGCGGGCCGCCGTCTACCTGGTCGTCGACTACTCCGGGTCGATGAGGCCCTACTACAAGGACGGCACCGTACAGGCGCTGGCGGACCGGGTGTTGGGGCTCGCGGCGCACCTGGACGACGACGGTGAGGTTCCGGTCGTCGTCTTCTCCACCGAGATCGACGCCGTCACCGAGATCACGTTGGCCGGACACGAGGGGCGGATCGAACGGATCGTCTCCGGCCTCGGGCACATGGGCCGGACCAACTATCACCTCGCCATGGACGCCGTCATCGACCACTACCTCGACAGCGGCGCCACCGACCCGGCACTGGTCGTCTTCCAGACCGACGGCGGCCCGACCAGCAGACCCGCCGCCGAACGCTACCTGTGCAAGGCCGCCCGGCTCCCTCTGTTCTGGCAGTTCATCGGCTTCGGCGATGCCCGCAGCAAACAGTTCGACTTCCTGCGCAGACTCGACGAACTCCCCGTACCCGACAGACGCGTCGTCGACAACGCCGGTTTCTTCCACGCGGGGTCGGACCCACGCCGGATGTCCGACGCTGAACTGTACGACCGGCTGCTCGGAGAGTTCCCGGAATGGCTCGTGGAGGCGCGGGCGCGGGGAGTCGTTCGGGCGGTGTGAACAGGTTGCGAGGCGGCTGTCCCACCGGCCTCTGACGTAACATCAACTTCGTTCTGTGATCGCACTGTTGGCGTAGCTCGCGGCACGTGCCACCCTGTGGTTCATGGCTGACGGGGTGCGTACGGACAGCAAGGGCAAGGGCGAGGCTTTCGCCGACTGGGCCGATGGGCGGCTTGGGATATATGGGCTGGCCAAGGCCAATTTGCGGAAGGTGTTTCCGGATCACTGGTCGTTCATGCTGGGGGAGGTCTGCCTCTACAGCTTTATCGTGCTGATTCTGACCGGGGTCTATTTGACGTTGTTCTTCGATCCCAGTAGTTCTGAGGTGATCTACAACGGCAGTTACACCCCGCTGAACGGGGTGAGCATGACGCAGGCGTACGAGTCGACGCTGGACATCAGTTTCGATGTGCGGGGCGGGCTGCTGATCCGGCAGATCCATCACTGGGCGGCGCTGGTGTTCGTCGCCGGGATGCTGATCCACATGATGCGGGTGTTCTTCACGGGCGCGTTCAGGAAGCCGCGTGAGATGAACTGGGTGTTCGGGTGGACGCTGCTGTTCCTGGGGATCCTGACGGGGCTGACGGGGTACTCGCTGCCGGACGACCTGCTGTCCGGCACCGGGCTGCGGTTCGCGCAGGGCGCGATCCTGGCGATCCCGGTCGTCGGGACGTACATCGCGTTCTTCCTGTTCGGCGGCGAGTGGCCCGGCGTCGACTTCATCTCGCGCCTGTATCCGATCCATATCCTGCTGCTGCCGGGGATCATGCTGGGCCTGGTCGTCGCGCATCTGATCCTGGTCTTCTACCACAAGCACACGCAGTACCCGGGCCCGGGCAAGGACGAGAAGTCCGTGGTCGGGATGCCCTTCATGCCGGTGTACATGGCGAAGGCGGGCGGCTTCTTCTTCCTGGTGTTCGGGGTGCTCGCCCTGATGGGCGGCATCGCGACGATCAACCCGGTGTGGGCGTTCGGCCCCTACCGCCCGGACCTCGTGACGACCGGCGCGCAGCCGGACTGGTACCTCGGGTTCTCGGAGGGGCTGATCCGCGTGATGCCCGCGTGGGAGATCAACGCCTGGGGCCACACCCTCCAGCTGGGCGTGTTCATCCCGTTCACCCTGTTCCCGCTGATCCTCGTGGCGCTCGGCGTCTACCCGTTCGTGGAAGCGTGGATCACCGGCGACAAACGGGAGCACCATGTCCTCGACCGCCCCCGGAACGTCCCCGTCCGCACAGGGCTCGGCGTCGCCTGGCTGACGCTGTACGGCGTCCTGCTGATCGGCGGCGGCAACGACATCGTCGCCACGCACCTCCACCTGTCGATCAACGCGATCACCTGGTTCGTCCGCATCGGCGTCTTCGTCCTCCCCGTCCTCGCCTTCATCCTCACCAAACGCATCTGCCTCGGCCTCCAGCGCCGCGACCGGGACAAGGTGCTGCACGGCAGGGAGACCGGCACGATCAAACGCCTCCCGCACGGCGAGTACATCGAGGTCCACGAGCCCCTCACGCAGGCCCAGCTGCACACCCTCACCCAGCACGAACAGCCGGCGCCGTACGAGATCGGCGCGCGCGTCGACGCGAACGGGGTCCGGCGTCAGGTGAGCCCGGTGCAGCGGGTGCGCGAGCGCCTCGCGAGGGCGATGTTCGGACCGGGCACGCAGATCGCGAAACCGACGGTGAAGGAGTACAAGGAGCTGACGCGAGGCCACTGAGCACGCGGCTCTTCCCTAGCAAGCGCTTGGTGGGTATGGTGCCAGCGCCCGCCCCACGCAGGGAAGTCCGCCAGGGAGTCGCCATGGCCGAGGCATACATCGTCGAAGCGGTCCGCACACCGATCGGGAAGCGGAAGGGAGGGCTCGGCGGCGTGCACCCGGCGGATCTCGGGGCACATGTCCTGAAGGCGCTGGTGGGCCGCGCCGGCATCGACCCCGCCGCCGTCGAGGACGTCGTCTTCGGCTGCCTGGACGCCGTCGGACCGCAGGCCGGGGACATCGCCCGCACCTGCTGGCTCGCCGCCGGGCTCCCCGAGGAGGTGCCCGGCGTCACCGTCGACCGGCAGTGCGGATCCTCCCAGCAGGCCCTGCACTTCGCCGCGCAGGCCGTCATGTCCGGGACGCAGGACCTCGTCGTCGCCGGCGGCGTCCAGAACATGACGCAGATCCCCATCGCCTACGCCACCCGGCAGGCGGCCGTCGAACTCGGCTTCACCGAGGGCCCGTTCGCGGGCAGCGAGGGATGGCGGGCGCGGTACGGGAACCGGCCCGTCAACCAGTTCGCGGGGGCGGAGATGATCGCCGCGAAGTGGGGGATCAGCCGGGAGGCGCAGGAGGAGTTCGCGCTCACCTCGCACCGCAGGGCTCTGCGGGCCGTCGACGAGGGCCGGTTCGTACGGGAGACCGTGCCCTGCAAGGACGTCGACGTCGACGAGGGCCCCCGCCGGGACACCTCGCTGGAGAAGATGGCCGCCCTCAAGCCGGTCATCGACGGCGGGACCGTCACCGCCGCCTGCTCGTCCCAAGTCTCCGACGGGGCCGCCGCGTTGCTCATCGCCTCCGAACGCGCCGTCCAGGAACACGGGTTGACGCCCCGCGCCCGCGTCCACCACCTCTCCGTACGCGGCGAGGACCCGATCAGGATGCTCACCGCGCCCATCCCGGCGACCGCGCACGCCCTGAAGAAGACCGGCCTGCGGCTCGATCAGATCGACCTCGTCGAGATCAACGAGGCGTTCGCGCCGGTGGTGTTGGCGTGGATCGAGGAGACCGGCGCCGACCCCGAGAAGGTGAACGTCAACGGCGGAGCCATCGCCCTCGGGCATCCCCTCGGCGCCACCGGGGCACGGCTCATGACGACGCTGCTGCACGAACTGGAGCGCGTGGAAGGGCGGTTCGGGCTCCAGACCATGTGCGAGGGCGGCGGACAGGCCAACGTCACCATCATCGAACGGCTGTAACTCACCGGCGTACAGCGGGAGTCACGTATCGCACTCCAGGACCGTACGGCACAGCCCGCAGCGCGCCCGCACCCTCCCCTTCACCGGCACCCGGATGCGCTGATGGCACGTCGGGCACGGGAAGCTCACCCGCGGAGGCGTGCCCGGCGAGAACGAGTACGGCGTGTCCGGGGCCGTCCGCGCCTGGCGCCGGTCGCGGGCGTACCGGCGCCGCCCCGCCCAGCCCGCCGCCGTCAGCGGAGGCTGCCGTCCGTCGAGGAGGGCGCGGGCGAGGCCCGCCTCGTACGCCGTGTACGCCTGCGGGCTCGTGAACCACGTGCGCGGGTCCTCGCCGAAGAACAGGGAGCGCTTGGCGAGGACGTACCCGAACTCCTCCGGCGTGAGGTAGCCGAGCTTCTGGGACGCCTCGCCGTGCTCGCGGTAGGCGTCCAGGAGGAGCCAGCCCGCGCCGAGGTAGGTGGCCGCCGTGTCCGTCAGGATCTCGTTGTCCCGGGTGCCCGGGAAGGACAGGTCCAGGCGGTGCAGGTACACGTGCATGATCTCGTGCGCCAGGGCCGCGCCGATGTCCTCGCGGTGGGTGCGGAAACGGTCGTTCAGCTCGACGAAGTACTCCGGGCCCGCCGTCAGCTCGATGTGCGCCGCGTGCTCCATCTCGCGGAAGCCGACGATCAGCCGGGCGTCCGGCAGCCGGTAGTGCCGGATCAGCTCCCGCGCGACGCGCTGCGCGCCCAGGTGCAGGTCGTCGGCGTCCGCGAACGCGACGTCCACCGGCGGCACGCTCGCCCCGAACGCGCACACCGTGTCGTACGACAGGCGCCTGTACAGCGCCGTCACCGCCGCCCGCACCGTCTCCAGGTGCGGGAAACCGTGCTCGACCGGCCCGCCGTCCGCCACGCCGCACCCCCTCCGACGTCTTGCACTCTCTTCTTACTGTACGAGTGGTGGACACCCCGGGCCCTTCGGGACCGGACGGATTAGGGTGAACGGCCATGACCACCAGCAACACCGTCGGCCCCGAGGTCCAGGAAGAGCTGACGCGCCTGCGCGACAGCATCGACAACATCGACGCCGCCGTCATCCACATGCTCGCCGAACGCTTCAAGGCCACGCAGCAGGTCGGCTACCTCAAGGCACGCCACCACCTCCCCGCCGCCGACCCGGCCCGCGAGGCCCGCCAGATCACCAGGCTGCGGGGCCTCGCGGGCCGGGTCGG
>NZ_LIRL01000570.1 GCF_001419795.1 Streptomyces niveiscabiei | reverse complement strand
GCTTCGCCACCTAGGGCACCCGCCTCCGCGCCACCCAGTGCCACAGCGTCTCGGTGGACCTCGCCCTCCCATCGACCGCCCCACCCGCCCTGCTCTTCCACGGCACCCACCCGCGCGCCCTCTCCCCGATCCGCGCCGAGGGCCTGCGCCCCATGAACCGCCACGACGTCCACCTCTCCCAGGACCGCGACACAGCCACCCGCGTCGGCGCGCGCCGGGGACGGCCGGTGGTCCTCACGGTCGATTCCGGCGCCATGCACCGCGACGGCCACGTGTTCCAGCTGAGCGCGAACGGCGTGTGGCTGACGAAGGCGGTGCCGGTGGAGTACATCCGGTTCAGCGAGGCCCGCTGAACCAGCGGTGACGGACGGTGACTGTTTCACGTGAAACACGACCCTCCGCATACGCTCGACCCATGAGCCTGCACCTGAGCACCGTGATCCTCCCGTACCGCCGCTGGCACGAGGGCAGCCGTGAGGCGTGGCAGCGAGCGGAGCAGCTGGGGTTCCACACCGCCTACACCTACGACCACCTGTCCTGGCGGACCTTCCGCGACGGCCCGTGGTTCGGTGCGATCCCCACGCTGACGGCCGCGGCGGGCGTCACCGAGCACCTGCGCCTCGGCACCCTCGTCACCTCGCCGAACTTCCGCCACCCCGTGACGCTGGCCAAGGAACTGATCTCGCTGGACGACGTCTCCGGGGGCCGTATCACCCTCGGGGTCGGCGCGGGCGGTACCGGGTTCGACGCGACCGCGCTGGGGCAGGAGCCGTGGACGCCGCGCGAGCGTGCCGACCGGTTCGCGGAGTTCGTGACGCTGCTCGACCGGCTCCTCACGGAGGACTCCGTGTCGTACGAGGGCGACCACTACTCGGCGCACGAGGCCCGCGGCATCCCCGGCTGCGTGCAGCGGCCCCGCCTGCCCTTCGCCGTCGCCGCGACCGGCCCCCGGGGACTGAAGCTCGCCGCGCGCTTCGGCCAGGCATGGGTGACGACGGGCGACCCCAAGCTGTACGAGAACGGCACACCGGAACAGTCCCTGCGCGCCCTGCGCGAGCAGACGGACCGCCTGGCGGACGCGTGCGCGTCCCTGGGCCGTGACGCGGGCTCCCTCGACAAGATCCTCCTCACCGGCTTCACCCCCGACCGCGCGCGTCCCCTCGACTCCCTGGACGCGTTCGTGGACTTCGCCGGCCGCCACCAGGACCTCGGCTTCACGGAGCTGGTCGTCCACTGGCCGATCCCGGACTCGGACTTCGCGGCGGACGAGAAGATCTTCGAACGCATCGCGATGGAGGCACCGGCGCAGTTGAGGTGAGCCGGAGGCGGGCCAAGGCGGGGCGGGAACGGCTGCGGGAACGGCTGCGGGTGCGGGTGCGGGGACGGCTGCGGGTGCGCCAGTCCCTTCCGACGCCCCGCCCCCGCGTCGCGTGCGTCTCATCCGCGCGCACGCCCCCGCACCCGAGCGCCCGCGTACGGGACAATGCCCCCGTGACCTCAGCGACCCGGCAGCCCGAGAGCCCCGCAGCCATACACCGTCCGCGTCTGATCGCGACCGACCTCGACGGGACGTTGCTGCGGGACGACGGGCAGGTGTCGCCCCGGACGGTGGCCGCGCTGGCGGCGGCCGAGGACGCGGGCATCGAGGTGTTCTTCGTGACCGGGCGGCCGGCCCGGTGGATGGACGCGGTCAGTGATCACGTCCACGGGCACGGGCTGGCGATCTGCGGGAACGGCGCGGCGGTCGTCGACCTGCACGGCGGCCCCGGCGCCCACCGCTTCGTGAAGGTCCGCGAGCTGGCCAGGGAGAACGCCCTGGACGCCGTACGGCTGCTGCGGGAGGCCGCGCCGGGGACGGTGTACGCGGTGGAGCAGACGTACGCGTTCTACCAGGAGCCCGAGTATCCCAAGATGCACATGGAGATCCCGGACGACCTCGCCCCCGCGGAGGAACTCCTCGCCGCCGACGGCCCCTGCGCGCGGGAACCCGTCCTGAAGATCCTCGCCTACCACCCCACGCTGGACCCGGACGCGTTCCTCACGCTGGCCCGCGAGGCGATCGGGGAGCGCGCCGCGGTCACCCGGTCCAGCCCCAGCGCGCTCCTGGAGATCGCGGGCCCCGGCATCTCCAAGGCCAGCACCCTCGCCCTGTGCTGCGCGGAACGCGGCATCGCCCCCGAGGAGGTCGTCGCGTTCGGGGACATGCCGAACGACGTCGAGATGCTGACCTGGGCGGGCCGCTCCTACGCGATGGGCAACGCCCACCCCGACGTGATCGCGGCGGCATCGGGACAGACGGCCGCGAACAACGAGGACGGCGTGGCCGTCGTCATCGAGAAGCTGGTGGCGGAGAGGGCATAGCCCTTCACCCCAACGCCACCCCCCGGTCCGCCAGCCACGGCACCGGGTTCACCGCCGAGCCCATGTCCGGGGTCACCCGTACCTCGAAGTGCAGGTGCGGGCCCGTGGAGTTGCCGGTTGTGCCGGTCTGGCCGATCCGCTGGCCCGCGGTGACGCGTTCGCCGGGGTCGACGGCGACCGAGGCGAGGTGGGCGTACTGGGTGTAGTAGCCGCCGGGGTGGCTGATGACGAGCTGGACGCCGAAGCCGTCGCCGCAGGCCACGCGGACGACCCGGCCGGCGCCGACCGCGCGGACGGGCGTACCGATCGGGACGGCGAAGTCCTGCCCGGTGTGGCGGTGGGCCCAGCGCGCGCCGCCGCTGCCGAAGGAGGCGGAGAGGCGGTAGGACTCGACGGGGGCGACCCAGTCCGACGCGGCGGCCGGCGTCTGCGGGAGCCGGATCGCGCCGGGGCAGGAGCCCGCCGCGACGGACGCCGCCGCCTGCCCCTGGAGCCGCCACCGCGCCTCCTCCAGCTTGCGTTCGATGTCCCGCTTGAGCACGGCGAGTTCGGCGGTCCGCCGCTCCAGCACCTGCCAGGCGTACGCCGCCCGCGCCGCGTCCCCCGCGAGCCGCTCCTCGACGGCCCTGCGCCTGCCGAGCGCGCTCCCGACGGCCAGATTCGCCTGCGCGAGCACGTGCTGACCGCGCATCAGCCGGTCGGGATCGCCGTTCAGCACGGCCTGTACGGCCAGCGGCAGCCCGCCCCCGTCCCGGTACTGGGCCCGCGCGATCCGCCCGAGCTCCGCGCGCAGCCTGTCGAGTTCGCGCAGTTCCCCGGCGCGCAGCTCCTCGTACCGCTGGGCCTTCGCGCGCTGTGTCTCGGCCTCGCGGCGGCCCGCGTCGTACTCCTGGGACGCGGCGGCGGCCTCCTCGTACAGCTGCGCGACCTGCGCGCCGAGGCCGTCGCCCGGGCCTGTCTCGCCGTCGCCGGTGTGGCCGTCGGCGGGGGTGGGGCGGGCCATGAGGACCGCCGCCGCGCACAGCAGGACCGGGACGAGCAGGGGGCGGCGGCGAGGTGAGCGCATGTCAGCGATCGTGTCCCAGGGTGCGGGTGGCGCGCCCGTTCACGTCATACGACCGGGGGACAGCGCGTCCGGATGGCCCAACGCCGGGTGACGCGCCGTCACACCGGGTTGACCCCGGCCGGGTTCAGTGCGGCGCCTCCCACACCACCGTCGTCCCGCCGCCGGGCCCCGGACCGTAGCTGCTGTCGCCGCCGAGGGACTCCGCGCGCCGTACGAGGTTGAGGAGCCCGCTGCGACGGCCCCCGTCACCGATGCCGACACCGTCGTCCGCGACGGTCAGCCGTACGCCGGGACGGCCGCCGGGAAGCGTCACCGTGGCGTCCACCACCACGTCGATGCGGGTGGCGCGGGCGTGCCGGAACGCGTTGGAGAGGGCCTCGCGCAGAGCGGCGACGAGGTTCTTGCCGGTCGCCTCGCCGACGAGCGTGTCGACGTCCCCGGCGAACCGGCAGCCGGGCCGGAAGCCGAGCGGTACGGCGGCCATCGCGACCTCGCGCAGCACGCGGGTCCGCAGCCGGGCCGGCGTCCCGTCGGGGCCCTGACGCAGGGCGAAGATCGCCGTGCGGATCTCCTGGATCGTGACGTCGAGCTCGTCGACGGCCCGCCCGACACCCTCGCGCACCTCGGGCGCGGCGGCCTCCCGCTGCGCGCTCTCCAGCGTCAGCCCCGTCGCGAACAGCCGCTGGACGACGAGGTCGTGCAGGTCACGGGCGATCCGGTCGCGCTCCTCGAACACCGCGAGCCGCTCCCGGTCGCGCTGCGCCTCGGCCGCGATCAGCGCGAGCGCGGCCTGTTCGGCGAACCGCCGGGCGAGTTCGCGCTCGGCGTCGGTGAACGTCCGCCGCCCCCGAGCGCGCGGCAGGCAGAGCGTGCCCAGGAAACGGCCGTCTCCGCGCAGCGGGAGCAGTAGGGCGGGGCCGTACTCGGCCGCGCGCGAGGTGACCGCGCGGGGGTCGGTCGCCGCGTCCTCGACGTACACCTCCTCGCCCGCCAGCAGCGCCCCGACCAGCTCGCTGTCCCCCGGGATCACCTCGCCGAGCATCCCCGACGGGCGGTCCGAGGCGACGGCCGCGATCTCCAGGCCGCCCCCTTCGGCGGGCAGCAGGACGACCCCGGCGACGGCCTCGGCGAGGGTGCGGGCCCACTCGGCGACCACCTGGAGCGCGTCGTCGGGGTCGTCGCCGGCCAGCAGCGCGGTCGTGACGGCCACCGAGCCGTCGATCCAGCGCTCCCGCTGCCGTGCCGCCTCGTACAGCCGCGCGTTGCCGATCGCGATCCCCGCTTCCCCGGCGAGGGCGCGCGCGAGGTCGAGGTCGGCGCCGTCGAAGGGCCGCCCGTCACGCCGCCCGGCGAGGCAGAGGCTGCCGTACAGCTCGCCGTGCGCGCGGATCGGGACGGCGAGCGCCCAGCCGGACCCGTCGCCGTCCACCTCGACGGCCGCGTCCCGGACGCCGAGGAGGGTCACGGCCGTCGCGGGGATGCGCTCCAGCTCACCGCCGACGGACCGGAGGGCTTCGAGGAGACGGGGGTCGACTGGCATGGAGCCAGGGTAATTTGCCCGATTTGCCAATCGTGGTGCGACGCCCGCACGCGGCCCCCACGGCCCTGTTTCACGTGAAACCAGCCATGAAGCCAGCCGTGTTTCACGTGAAACATCCCCCACCGCCCCTCAGCCGGCCG
>NZ_LIRL01000057.1 GCF_001419795.1 Streptomyces niveiscabiei | reverse complement strand
ACCCGCATCGACCTCGACGGGCTCGCCGACCGGATCGTCCCGTTCCCCGTCGAGGTCGATGCGGGTCGCGGGGGTCCCCTCGCTGTCGGGCGTCTCCTCCTTGTCGGGCGCCTCGAAGGCGCGCCCGTGCCGCTGCGGCCCGAAGGGGGACGGGGTCGTCGCGGCCAAGGTGATGAGGTGGGGCCGCGCCCCGGCGAGGAAGGAGAGGTCGAAGGCGTGCTGGTCGTAGACGGGGTCGAAGGCGCGGGTGGAGAGGAACGCGAGGTGCTTGCCGTCGAGGGTGAACGCGGGCGCGTAGTCGCGGAACCGCAGCGGCGTCGCCTCGGTGACGGACAGGTCGGTGGTGTTGGCCAGCATCAGCTGGCTGAGAGGACTGGGCCCGGGGTGGGACCAGGCGAGCCACCCGGAGTCGGGCGAGAAGACCAGGTCGGACACGTCACCGTCGTCGCTGCGGACGACCTCGCGGACCTCCCCGCTCTCCCGCTCGACGAACAGCAGCCGCCCGTCGTGCGAGGCGACGGCGGCCCGGCTGCCGTCGGGAGCCATGGCCAGCTCCAGCACCCGCCCGAGCGCGCCGGAGGCGAGCCGCCGTGGCGTGGCCCCCGGCGCCAGCCCGGTCGCGGGCGCGAACTCCAGCGCGTCCTCCCCCTCCGCGTCCGTCACCCACACCACCCACTCCTCGCCCTCCGGCGTCCGGAAGGTACGCGGCAGCCGCGCCCGCACCCCCGGCTCGGCGGCGAGCGCGCGGGCGGGCCCGGCGCGGTGGGTGACCCAGTGCAGACCGCCGCGGACCTCTACGGCGCTGCCGCGCGCGGTGTGGTCGGGCGCGGCCTCGCCGAGCCAGCCGGCGGGGGCGAGGGGTCGGGGCCGGCGGTCCATGCGCTGGCCGCCCAACTGGACGTCGAGCAGCCGGGGTTCGGCCGAGTCGAGGTCGTCGAGGAGCCACAGCGCGCCGCCGGACGCGTACACGAGACGCGTGCCGTCACCCGTCAAGTGCCGGGCGTAGAAGCCGCCTTGGGGAGTGTGCCGGCGCAGATCGGAGCCGTCGGCGAGCGAGGAGTAGACGGCGCCGGTGCCCTCGTGGTCGGACAGGAACGCGATGCGGTCCCCCGCCCACACGGGCGACTCCAGGTTCCCGTCCAACTCCTCGTGCAGCCGCGCGAAGTGGCCTTCACCGTCCCGGTCGATCCACAGCTTCCCCGCCATGCCGCCCCGATAGCGCTTCCAGTGCGCGGCCTCGCGGCCGTGGCGCGCGGAGAGCAGGACGACGGCCGGTCCGCCGAGCGCGAGGTCGTCGACGAGCCCGTACGGCAGGGTCGTCGCCGGTCCCCCGTCGAGCGGGACGGCGCGGGCCCAGCTGCGGGAGCGGGACGCCTGGTCGTACGTCGACACGACGAGGACATGCCCCTCCGGGGTCCAGCCGCATACCCGGGTGGACGAACTCCCCCAGTACGTCAGCCTGGTCGACGGCCCTCCGTCGACCGGCGCGACCTGCACCTCCCGGGCCCCGTCACGCGTCGACGTCCACGCGACCGTCGTACCGTCGGGGGATATCCGGGGCGCGGTGACGGGCGTGTTGTCGGCACTCACCCGCCACGCGCGCCCGCCGTCGAGCGGCGCGAGCCATACGTCGTCCTCGGCGGTGAAGGCCACCAAGTCGCCGTGCAGGTGCGGGAACCGGAGATACGCAGCGGGCTGGGTCACCGGCTCACCCTATGCAGCGAACGCCCGAAGAGACACCGCTTTCGGATCACTTGCGCGGATACCCGGATGCCTGTCACCACCGCCCCCGGCAGGATGGAGGCCATGCGCGTACGGAAACTCACGACGGACCGGGAGTACTACTGGTCCGTCCGGCACTCCCACCCACCCTGCCGGGACACCCTCACCCTGGGCCGTGACAACGTCCGGCTGCGCCTGGTCTTCGCCGAGGGCCCGGGCCGTATCCCCTCAGGCGGCTACACCACGGGCACGGGCACGGTCAGCACCGGCGACCACCACCTGAACCTCCATCTCCCGTCCGTGGTACGGGCGTTCGTGGAGGAGGCGGAGAAGAGGGGCCTGTTCGGCCGGACTTCGGACGCGGACGGCTGGGAGCTGTTCGACGCGGCACTCGCCCGCACGACAGACCTCACAGCAGGCCGCACGACAGACCCCACGCCGCCAACACCAACTCCCTAGGACCAGCGCCCCGTCCGCCCCAGCACCAACGCCGCAGCCGCCGTCCCCGCAGTAGACGTCCGCAGCACGCTCCGCCCCAACCGGCACGTCACCGCCCCCGCCTCCTCGAAGAGCGCCAACTCCTCGGGAGACACGCCCCCTTCGGGACCGACGACGAGCACGATCTCACCGGCGGAGGGCAGTTCGGCCACCGCGAGCGGCGCACTCCCGTACTCCCGGTCCTCGTGCAGGACGACGGCGAGGTCCGCGCCCGCGAGCAGCGCCGCGACCTGCTTGCCGGACGACAGCTCCGCGACCTCGGGAAACCGCACCCGCCGCGACTGCTTCCCCGACTCCCGGGCCGTGGCACGCCACTTGGCCAGCGCCTTCGCCCCCCGCTCGCCCTTCCACTGCGTGATGCAGCGGGACGCGGCCCACGGGACGATCGCGTCGACCCCCACCTCGGTCATCGTCTCGACGGCCAACTCCCCCCGGTCGCCCTTGGGAAGCGCCTGCACGACGGTGAGGCGAGGCACCTCAAGCGCCTCCTCGACCACCGCACCGAGCCGGACCACGAGCCGGTCCTTGCCCTCGGCGGCGAGCACCGAGCCCTCGGCCCAGCGCCCCGCGCCGTCCGTGAGGACCACCGCCTCGCCCGCCTGGAGCCGCTTCACGGAGACCGCGTGCCGCCCCTCGGGCCCGTCGAGGACGAACTCCGGCCCCGCGTCCGCGAGTTGCTCGACCACGAAGACCGGAGCGGTCATCAGGCCACGCCCCCGTCGGCGGTGGGCGCGTCGTCGGGGAGGGGCGCCGTCTCGGCCAACGCGGTGCGCGCGGCGTCCAGTTCGGCCACGAGTACCTCGACGAGGTCTCCGGCGGGCAGGTCACGCGCCATCCGGTGCCCCTGCCCCGCCCACAGCGCCATCCCCTGCGCGTCCCCGGCCTTCGCGGCGGCCTTGCGCAGCGGCGAGGTCAGGTGGTGGATCTCCGGGTACGCGGCGGGCGCGTACGGGCCGTGCTCGCGCAGGAACCGGTTCACCAGCCCCCGCGCCGGCCGGCCCGAGAAGGCCCGCGTCAACTCCGTACGCGCGAACAGGGGGTTGGTCAGGGCGGCCTTGTGCACGGCCGCCGCCCCGGACTCCGGCGTCGCGAGGAACGCCGTACCGAGCTGGGCCGCGGACGCGCCGGCCGCCATCACCGCCGCGATCTGGCTGCCCCGCATGATGCCGCCCGCGGCGACCAGCGGCAGCGACACGGCCTCACGGATCTGCGCGAGCAGCGCCAGCAGGCCGACGCCCGCACGGTCGTTCTCCGGGTTGTCCCGGTGCGTCCCCTGGTGACCGCCCGCCTCCACGCCCTGCACGATCACCGCGTCCGCGCCCGCGCGCTCGATCGCGACGGCCTCCTCCGGGGAGGTCGCGGTGACGAGGGTGAGCGTCCCGGCCCGCCGGAAGTTCGCCAGCACCTCGGGGCTCGGCGCGCCGAAGTGGAACGACACGACGGGTACGGGGTTGTCGAGCAGCACGGCGAGCTTCGCCTCGTACCCGTCGTCCCGGCCGCTGTCGGGGTCGCCGAGCTCCGTCTCGTACCAGGTGGACTCACCGGCGAGCTGATGCGCGTAGAGCTCGACCGCGCCCGCCTCGGCGTATTCCGGCTGGGGCATGAAGAGGTTCACACCGAACGGCCGCGAGGTCTGGCCACGGACCTGTTTGATCTCCTCGTACATGCCGTCGGCCGTCTTGTACCCGGCGGCGATGAAGCCGAGGCCGCCGGCCTCGGACACGGCCGCGGCCAGCCGCGGCACGGAGACCCCGCCCGCCATGGGGGCCTGCACGATCGGGAGAGGAAAGAGATCGGTCAGTTCGGAGGACATGACCGCATGTTGTCACGTCCTCCGAACAACCTCGAACCGACCCCACGTTTGGCACATGCCAACACACGGGCCACAGGATCAACGTCCGTTGAAGGCGTCCTTCAACCGCGAGAACAGCCCTTGCTGCCCCGGCTGACTGTGTCCACCCGGGGGCCGACCCCCGGACCCCCGGCAGCCACGCCAGCTCACGTCAGCGCCCGTTGAAGGCGTCCTTCAACCGCGAGAACAGCCCTTGCTGCCCAGGCTGGAACTGGCCCTGGGGCCGTTCCTCGCCTCGCAGCTTGGCGAGTTCCCGCAGCAGCCGTTCCTGTTCGGGGTCGAGCTTCGTGGGGGTCTGGACCTCGACGTGCACGATGAGGTCGCCTCGGCCCCCGCCCCGGAGATGCGTGACGCCGCGCCCGTGGAGCGGGATCGACTGGCCGGACTGGGTGCCGGGCCGGATGTCGACCTCCTCCATGCCGTCCAGCGTCTCCAGCGGCACCTTCGTGCCGAGGGACGCCGCTGTCATGGGGATGGTGACCGTGCAGTGCAGGTCGTCGCCCCGGCGCTGGAACGTGGAGTGCGGAAGCTCGTGGATCTCGACGTACAGGTCACCGGCGGGGCCGCCGCCGGGCCCGACCTCGCCCTCACCGGCGAGCTGGATGCGCGTGCCGTTGTCGACACCGGCCGGGATCTTGACGGTGAGCGTGCGCCGCGAGCGGATGCGGCCGTCGCCGGCGCACTCGGGACACGGCGTCGGGACGACCGTCCCGAAGCCCTGGCACTGCGGGCACGGCCGCGAGGTCATGACCTGGCCCAGGAAGGACCGCGTGACCTGCGAGACCTCACCGCGCCCACGGCACATGTCGCAGGTCTGGGCGGTGGTGCCGGGCGCGGCCCCCTCGCCGTTGCAGGTGTTGCAGACGATCGCCGTGTCGACCTGGATGTCCTTGGTCGTGCCGAAGGCGGCCTCGTCGAGGTCGACTTCGAGGCGGATCATCGCGTCCTGGCCGCGCCGGGTGCGCGAGCGCGGACCGCGCTGGGACGCCGTGCCGAAGAACGCGTCCATGATGTCGGAGAAGTTGCCGAAGCCACCGGCGCCGAAGCCGCCCGCGCCTCCGCCGCCGCTCTGCGAGAGCGGGTCGCCGCCGAGGTCGTAGACCTGCTTCTTCTGCGGGTCCGACAACACCTCGTAAGCGGCGTTGATCTCCTTGAACCGCTCCTGGGTCTTCGGGTCCGGGTTGACGTCCGGATGCAGCTCGCGCGCGAGCCGGCGGAACGCCTTCTTGATCTCATCCTGCGACGCGTCACGGCGCACGCCGAGTACGGCGTAGTAGTCCGTGGCCACTTACGACTCCGCCAGGATCTGTCCGACGTACCTCGCCACTGCGCGTACCGCTCCCATCGTTCCCGGGTAGTCCATGCGGGTCGGTCCGACCACGCCGAGCTTGGCGACTGCCTCGCCGCCCGAACCGTAGCCGACCGACACGACGGACGTGGAGTTGAGTCCTTCGTAGGCGTTCTCGTGCCCGATGCGCACGGTCATGCCCGAATCCCCGGCCTCGCCAAGCAACTTGAGGAGCACGACCTGCTCCTCCAGGGCTTCCAGGACGGGCCGGATGGTGAGGGGAAAGTCATGTCCGAAGCGGGTGAGATTGGCGGTTCCGCCGATCATCAGCCGCTCCTCGTTCTCCTCGACGAGCGTCTCCATCAGCGTGGAGAGCACGATCGAGACCGTACCCCGGTCCTCGCGCTCGAACGCCTCCGCGAGGTCCTCGACGAGCATCGGGACGTCACTGAACCGGCGCCCGGCGACCCGGCTGTTGAGCCGCGCGCGCAGATCCGCCAGCGAGGATTCCCCGAAGGGCGCCGGGCAGTCCACCATCCGCTGCTCCACCCGGCCCGTGTCCGTGATCAGCACGAGCATCAGCCGCGCGGGCGCGAGCGCCAGCAGCTCGACGTGCCGGACGGTGGAGCGGGTGAGGGAGGGGTACTGGACGACGGCGACCTGCCGGGTGAGCTGCGCGAGCAGCCGGACCGTGCGCGCCACCACGTCGTCCAGGTCGACCGCGCCGTCCAGGAAGTGGTGGATGGCGCGGCGCTCGGGCGCCGTCATCGGCTTGACTCCGGCCAGGCGGTCGACGAACAGGCGGTAGCCCTTGTCGGTGGGGATGCGCCCCGCACTCGTGTGCGGCTGCGCGATGAACCCCTCGTCCTCCAGGACGGCCATGTCGTTGCGCACGGTCGCCGGGGAGACGCCGAGGTTGTGCCGCTCGGTGAGCGCCTTGGAACCCACCGGTTCCTCGGTCCCCACGTAGTCCTGAACGATCGCGCGCAGCACCTGAAGCCTGCGTTCACTCAGCACCGCGCACACCTCCAGAAGTCCGCCCTGGCACTCTTCACCTACGAGTGCCAGTGTACGGCGGTCGGGTACCACGGGGGCAAGGTCGTCCCCGTCGCCGGATGGTACGGCTAGCGTCGCCGTATGACGGTGACTTGGGAAGAGCTCGGCTGGGAACGTCTCGGTGACGGCGTCGGCCGCGTCCGCCTGCCGGGATGGGACTGCACGACGGGGCTGGTGATCACCCCCGGCGGGGCCCTGCTGATCGACTCCGGCTCCAGCCTGGCGGAAGGCGCGCGGCTGCGCTCCGACGCAGAGCGCCTCGCCGGCGTCAATGTGACCCATCTCGCGCTGACACACCCGCACTTCGACCACGTGTTCGGCGCGGCGGCGTTCCCGGGTGCGCAGGTGTACGCGGCCTGTGCCGGGTACGACGCCGGCGAGCTGGCCGGGGACGCCGTGCGCAACGGCCTCGACGCCGGGGTCGCCCGGGAAGCCGCGTCCGCGCTGGCCGCCCCGCGGCACGTGGTGGCCGGGACCTGTACGCCGGTTCCCGGTGTCCTGCTCGCGGCGCTGGGGGCCGCGCACTCGCCGTCCGACCTCGCGGTCGTCGTGTCCGGTGCCGTGCCGATCGTGTTCTGCGGGGACCTCATCGAGGAGTCCGGGGAGCCGCAGGCGGGGCCGGACGCGGCGGTGTCCCGGTGGCCCTCGGCGCTGGACGCGCTGCTGGCGCTCGGCGGGGAGGACGCCGTGTACGTGCCGGGGCACGGGGCTGTCGTGGACGCCGCTTTCGTACGGCGGCAGCGGGACGCTCTTAGCGAACGGTTCGGCGTGTCGCGCGGGTGAGGGGTCTGCCGGGCGCCGGGGTTTCTCCTATCGTCATCCGAATGCGCCAGTACTCTCCGGACCTCACCCCGCCGTGGAAGAAGCAGGCCCCCGCGCCCGAGATCCCGGCCGACCCCGGCCTCGTCGTCGAGGAGCCCGGCACCGGGTTCTGCGGCGCGGTGATCCGCTGCGAGGCGGGCACGGTCACCCTGGAGGACCGCTTCGGCAAGCACCGGGTGTTCCCCCTGGAACCGCGCGGCTTCCTGCTGGAGGGGAAAGTGGTGACCCTGGTGAAACCCTCGGCGGCCTCGGTACGCCCCACCCGTACGGCCTCCGGTTCCGTCGCCGTCCCCGGCGCCCGCGCCCGCGTCGCCCGTGCGGGCCGCATCTACGTCGAGGGCCGGCACGACGCCGAACTCGTCGAGAAGGTCTGGGGCGACGACCTGCGCATCGAAGGCGTCGTCGTCGAATACCTGGAAGGCGTGGACGACCTCCCCGCGATCGTCACCGAGTTCGCCCCCGGCCCCGACGCCCGCCTCGGCATCCTCGTCGACCACCTGCTGCCGGGCACGAAGGAGTGGCGGATCGCGCAGTCGGTGACCAGCGAGCACGCGCTCGTCGTCGGGCACCCGTACATCGACATCTGGGAGGCGGTGAAGCCGTCGTCCCTGGGGATCACGGCGTGGCCCCGGGTACCGCACGGGCAGGACTGGAAGACGGGGGTGTGCAAGGCGCTGGGGTGGCCGTCCGAGAACACCGGCGCGGTGTGGCGGGCGATCCTGGAGCGGGTGACGTCGTACAAGGACCTGGAGCCGGAGTTGCTGCGTTGTGTCGAGCACCTCATCGATCACGTGACCGCGCCCGCGGGGTGGTGATCAGTCCACCAGATCCCTGACGACGGCGTCCGCCAGCAGCCGTCCCCGCAGCGTCAGGACGGCACGCCCCGCCTCGTACGCCCCCCGCTCCAGCAGGCCCTCCTCCAGCACGCGCCGGGCGGCGGCGAGCCCCGCTTCCCGGAGCAGGGACAGCGGTACGCCCTCCCGGAGGCGGAGTTCCAGCAGGATGCGCTCGACCCGGCGGTCCTCCTCGGAGAGCAGTTCCCGCCCGGCGCCCGGGGACTTTCCGGCGCCGAGGGCCGCCGCGTACGCGCCCGGGTGCTTCACGTTCCACCAGCGCACGCCGCCCACGTGGGAGTGCGCCCCGGGCCCGGCGCCCCACCAGTCCGCGCCCCGCCAGTACAGCTCGTTGTGCAGGCAGCGGGCGGCCTCGGAGGTGGCCCAGTTGGACACCTCGTACCAGGCGAAGCCGGCGTCGGACAGCACGGACTCGGTGATGAGGTACCGGTCGGCGTGGACGTCGTCGTCGGTCATCGGGACCTCGCCGCGCCGGATGCGCCGGGCGAGCTGGGTGCCTTCCTCGACGATGAGCGCGTAGGCGCTGATGTGGTCGGGCCCGGCGCCGAGCGCGGCGTCGAGGGAGGCCCGCCAGTCCTCGTCGGACTCGCCGGGGGTGCCGTAGATGAGGTCGAGGTTCACGTGCTCGAACCCGGCCGCCCTGGCCTCCCGGACGCACGCCTCGGGCCGGCCGGGGGTGTGCGTGCGGTCCAGCACCTTCAGGACATGCCGCCGGGCGCTCTGCATCCCGAAGGAGACCCGGTTGAACCCGCCCTCGCGGAGTTCGGCGAGATAGGCGGGGTCCACGGTCTCGGGGTTGGCCTCGGTGGTGATCTCCGCGTCGTCCGCGAGCCCGAACTCGTCCCGGACCGCGTCCAGCATCCGTACGAGGTCCCCGGCGGCCAGCAGGGTGGGCGTCCCCCCGCCCACGAACACGGTCCGCACCTCCCGGGGATCGTCCCCGAGCACCTTGCGGGCGAGCCGCACCTCGTCGATCAGGGTGTCGGCGTAGTTGTCCCGGGAGGCCAGCACGCCCCCCGTACCGCGCAGTTCGGTGGCGGTGTACGTGTTGAAGTCGCAGTAGCCGCAGCGCGTGGCGCAGTACGGAACGTGCAGGTAGAAGCCGAGCGGCCGGTCCGCACCCCCGGCGAGCGCGGCACCGGGCAGGGCGCCGTCGTCGGGGACGGGTTCACCGTCGGGAAGTACGGAAGGCATACGCCCATTGTCCCGCACCCGCCCCGTTCACTCCGCCTGGAGCACCAGCAGCGCGAGATCGTCCTCCGGCGGCTCCGGGCCGAACCCGTGCACCAGTTCCCGGATCCGCTCGGCGATCAGCTCCGCGTCGTACCCCGCGCAGCCGGCCAGCGCGAGGGCCAGTCCGTCGCCGTCGTCGAACTGCTTGCCGCCGTCGCGGCGTTCGGTCACGCCGTCGGTGACGCACAGGAGGCTGTCGCCGGGCAGGAGGTGGAGGACCTCGCTGGTGTAGGTCGCGTCCTCGACGACCCCGATGAGGGTCTGGGGCTGGGCGACGGGGGTGACGGTCCCGTCGGGGCGCAGCAGGAGCGGCAGGGGGTGGCCGGCGGACGCGAGGGTGACCCGTACGCCTCCGTCGTAGGGGACCAGTTCGCCGTAGAGGAGGGAGAGGAACCGGGTCTGGGGGCCTTCGCCGGGGCCGGCGGGGCCTACGTACGCGCGGGCGGCGGCGTCGGCGGCCTCGGTGGCGTCGTCGAGGAGGAGCTGGTTCAGCCGGTCGAGGACGTCCGCGACGCCGTAACCCTCCCGTGCCAGCAGCCGCAGCCAGGGCCGGGCGAGACCGATGACGACGGCGGCTTCGGGCCCCTTCCCCTGGACGTCGCCGATGGCGAAGCACCACCGGCCGTCGTCGGCGGGGAAGAGGTCGTAGAAGTCGCCGCTGGGCCCGCCCTTCTCCCGGGGCTCGTAGACGAGCGCGCTGCGCACGCCGGGAATCTCGGCGACGGCGCCCGGCAGGTCACCATCAGCGCCGTACTCCAGAGCGGGCTGCTGCCGGGCG
>NZ_LIRL01000569.1 GCF_001419795.1 Streptomyces niveiscabiei | reverse complement strand
CCGAGCCCGTCGTCGCCCTCGCCCTGGGCCCCGAGGGGCGCACCGTCCACGCCGTGCGCATCGAGTCCTCCGGCAACCTCCAGGCCGAGGTCTGGGACACGGCGACCGCCCGCCGCACCCGCGTCCTGCACGGCCTCCCCGGCCCCGCCCTGGCCGTCAGCCCCGACGGCCGGCTCCTCGTCGGCGACAACCGGGCCACCGTCCTGCCGGCCGGCCCCCCGGCCGACCGCGACCTCGTCCTCGGCGAGGAGATCACCACCCTCGCCTTCGGCCCCGACGGCAACCGGCTCGCCGCGGGCGCCGGCACCGGCCGCGTCGCCCTGTGGGACGGGCGGCTGTGGCGGCGCGCCGGCATCCTGCGCAACGCCTTCCCGCCGTCCCTCGACAGCACCCCGGAATCCGTCAGCGCCCTCGCCTTCAGCCCCGACGGCACCACCCTCGCCGTCGGCGGCAGCGCGGGCACCCTCCAGCTGTGGGACACCGGCACCCAGCAGCCCCTCGGCGCCCCCCTCACCACCCCCGGCGAGGCCGTGCAGACCCTGGCCTTCAGCGGCGACGGCACCACCCTGTACGCGGGCGGCGCCCACGTCCCCCTCCAGCGCTACACCGTCGACCCGCGCACAGCGGTCCGCACGGTCTGCGCACGCGCCGGCGGAGCCGGCCTGACGCCGGAGCGCTGGCAGACGTACATCCCCGACGCCCCCTACCGCAGGCTCTGCGGCTGAGCCCCCGGCGCCTGCGGGGGCCTGCGGGGGCCTGCGGGGGCCTGCCCCACCGGAGAACCTCGGGTGTACCGGCTCGTACCGTGCCCGCGCCGTTCCTAGCGTTCTCGCATGACGGAAAAGAGAACGGAAAAGCGCACGGAAAAGCGCACCCCACCCCGGTTACTGGACGTCGACGCGCTGCGCGGGTTCGCGCTGGGCGGCATCTTCGTCGTGAACCTCGTCTTCTTCGCCTCCGGCTACCCGTTCCACCTCGTCGCCGACCCGGCGCACGGCTCCTGGCTCGACCACGTCGCCGAGTTCGTGACCCGGCTGCTGTTCGAGATGAAGTTCTACCTGCTGTTCTCCTTCCTGTTCGGCTACAGCTTCACCCTGCAACTGGCCTCCGCGAGCCGGGCCGGCGCGAACTTCACCGCCCGGTTCCTGCGCCGGCTCGGCGGGCTCTTCGTCCTCGGCGGCCTGCACGCGGTGCTGCTCTTCCACGGCGACATCCTCACCACCTACGCCCTGCTCGGCCTCGTCCTGCTCGCCGTGCACCGCATCCGCCCGAGGACCGCGCTCATCACCGCCGGGGCCATCTTCACGCTCATGGCGGCCGGGCTGGCCGTGGCCGCGCTGGGCGGCTTCGACCTGGTCCCCGACGAAGCCGCCGCGCTCGCCGACGGCCGCGCCTCGACCGACGCCCTCGCCGGCGGCCCCGGCTCGGTGATCGGCGAACACCTGCGCTCGCTGCCCGTGATGGCCGCGAGCCTCGCGGTGCAGGGCCCGCTCTCGCTGGCCGCGTTCCTCGTCGGACTGGCCGCCGGACGACGGGAGTTCCTCGCCCACGGGGCCCGCGAGCACGCGGCCCTGCTGCGCCGCCTGGAGTTGTTCGGCTACCCGGTCGGGCTCGCCGGCGCGCTGGTCTTCGCGCTCGGCGGCGGCACCGTGAACCCGGCCGGGGTGGCGGTGTGCATCCTGACCGCGCCGCTCCTGGCCGGCGCCTACGCGGCCACCCTGCTGCGCCTGTTCACCACCCCGCGCGGCGACCGGCTGGCACAACTCCTCGCCCCGGCCGGCCGGATGGCCCTGTCGAACTACCTCACCCAGTCCCTGCTGGGCGTGCTGATCTTCACCGGCATCGGCCTCGGACTGACCGGGGACACCCCACCGGCGGCCGTACCGCTCGTCGCCGCCGCGATCTTCGCGGTGCAACTGGAGCTGAGCCGGCGCTGGCTCACGCGCTACCGCTACGGCCCGGTCGAATGGGCCCTGCGGGCCGTCACCAACGCGGAGCGCCCCCAAATGCGCCGTACCGAATAAAGAAGGGGGGCGGCCGTCCGAGGTACCGGACACCCGCCCCCGCCACGTCGTAGCGCCTACGGCGTGACCTTCCGCACGATCACCTCGCCCGTACCCACGGTTGTCTCACGGGTGTTCACCAGCCGTACCACGCCGACGAGTTCACGGCCCTCGGCCGCCGCTGCCGCCACCGTGACGGTCGCCGGCACCTTCGCCGAACCGCCTGTGCCGAGCTTCACCGGCGTCGAGGAGTCCACGGTGACCTTCCCGAGCACGGAGGAGAAGAACACGTCGTGGTAGTCGTACGCGGTCGAGCCGGACGGGACGCGGTAGGCGTGGACCTCGACGGTGTACGTGCCGGCCGCCGGGTTCGCCAGGGAGACGGACTCGTCGGCGGTGGGGCTCCCGGACTGGCCGACGACATTGCCCCGCGCGTCGAGGACCGTCAGGTCGAGGTCGGCCGCCTGGTCGGCGGCGCCCCCGATGGAGACGTCCAGCGAGGTGGCGCCCTCGGGCACCTCGACCGTGCTGCGCTGGGTGGCGCCGTCCGCGATGACCGGCCGCGTCGTCCGCGACGAACTGAGCCCGTCGCTCACCAGCCGACCGTCGACCGCCGCCATCCGGTTCGTCAGCGTCCAGGAGGTGGCGACGGGCTTGCCGAGCCCGGCCTCCGGCACGGTCAGCGGCGCCGGGTCGAAGGACGCGGCGAACGCGGACACCTTCAGCTCGTAGGGGTTGTCCAGCGAGGCCGACTTGCGGCGCGCGTCGACCGTGATCTCCCAGACGCCGGGCACGGGATCGGCGGAGGCGGGCAGGGCCGTGTCCGGGTCGTCGTCCGCGACGGTGATGCCGGTCGGGTCGACGGCCGTGAAGAACGTCTTGCTGCCCTCCTTCAGCCCGCCGAGCGCGATCTCCAGCGACTTCGTCCCCGGCGGGACGGTCACGAAGTACGACTTGTACGAGGCGCGCTGCACCGAGTCCGAGGCGCTGAAGGTGTAGTGCAGCGGTGTGGAGACGACGACGGTGTCGAGGATCTGCTTGTCGACGCCCGGTGTGCGGGGGTCGTCGACGTCCAGGAGCACGCTCTTGATGCCCGCGCTCCTCGGGGCGGCTCGGAGTTTCACGGTGACCGGCTTGCCGAGCGGCAGATCCACCCGCTGCGGGCCGACGACCGAGAAGGTGCGGTCCTTGTCGTTGACCAGGCGCAGGACGTGGGGGAGCGAGCCGGACGGCCCGGACGTGCGGGTGACGGTGATGGCGTACGTCTTCTTCTGCCCCGCCTTCAGACCGCCCTCGCGGTCATAGACGCCCCGGCCGAAGCCCGGCGTCTTGAGCTTCCCGGCGAGCACGGTGGAGACCGGGGCCTTCACCGTGTAGTCGTGGGCGTCGGCACCCGCCTCGATCGCCTTCCACGCGGCGGGTACGTCGATGAGGCCGGCGCCCTCCTCGTACGCCTGGACTCCCGCGATGTGCCGGGCGGTCGAGGTCAGCGCCGTGCGCAGCTTTTTGGCCGTCATCGCGATGCCCTTCTGCTTCGCGGCGCTCAGCAGCAGCGCGCTCGCGCCCGCCGCCTGCGGGGACGACAGCGAGGTGCCGTTGTACATCGCGTAGCCGGGCGGCAGCTTCCACCCCGACTCGGCGACGGACGAGCCGGGCATCCAGGCCGGGATCGTGCTGACTGCGGCCCCCGGAGCCACGAGGGCCGGCGCGAGACCGCCGTCCTCGGCGGGGCCGCGCCCGGAGAAGGTGAACACCTGGGCGGGACGGGCCACGGCGGCGCCGTAGTTGGCGGCGTAGGTCGCGCGGGAGACGCTCGCGCCCACGGCGATGACCCCGTCACCGGCGCTCAGGTCCCCGGTGGAGTTGGCGCCGGGGCCGGTGTTGGCGGAGGGGACGACGATCGGGATGTGGTACGTGGCGACCAGGCGGTCGTACACCGTGGAGAAGACGTCGTTGCCGTCGTTGAGCGCCAGGGGGCCGCTGATGGTCATCTCGACCAGGTCGACGCCATGGTTGGCGACGAGGTCGATCATGCCCTCGGTGATGGCCGTGTTGGTGCAGGACGTCAGGAAGGCGCAGCCCCGCGACGAGACGATCTTCGCGCCGGGAGCGGCGCCGTCCATCCTGCCGCCGAACAGGCCGTGACCGGCCATGACCCCGGCCACATGCGTGCCGTGCGAACCGGAGACGAGGCCGATGTTGACGAAGTCGGCCTTCTTGCCGACCCGGTCGCCGCCCATCGGGTCCATCGGCACGTCCTTGCGGATCTGCACGACGAACGGCTGGCGCTCGACGATCGGCGTGGCCGGGTCGTCGGTGCCGAAGTGGCCGATCTGGTAGCCGTCCTTGTACGGCTTCATCGGCGTGTCGTCGGTGAAGTCGCCGTCGCCGTTCACGTCGACGGTGACCGTGCCCGCCGCCGGGTCGTACAGGACGCCGAACGTGTCGGTCGTGTCGCCGTCGCGGTTCACGTCGCCGTCGGAGTGGCCCGGTGTGTCCGTGACCTTGCCCTGCGCGGTCGCGGACTCGTGGAAGACGCCGATCCGGTAGGAGCCCACCGGGGCTTTCCAGGTCTTCCCGCTGTAGTCGAAGGTCGGCCCGGTGACCGGGGCGGTCATCGGCAGCCAGGTGCCGTCGCCGTCGATGACCGGGTCCGTGGAGGTCACCCAGTCGACGATCTTGCGCTCACCGGTCGTCGTCCTCTGGAGGGCCGGGGTGTCGAGGTCGACGCCCGTGTCGAGGAGGCCGATGGTCACTCCCCGGCCGTCCGCCTTCGGGTGCTGCCGTACGAAGTCGACGGCGCCCGTCTCGAAGGTCGGCAGGTACGGGTTCTTCGCCGGGGTGTCCTTGCCCGGTCCGGGGTAAGTGGTCGTGGACGTGCGGGAGTTGACGCCGCGTTCGGAGGCCGGTGCCTGTTGGGGGATCGTGTCCCGGAGGTCGATGGCCTGGACGGAGGCGAGCCTCTCGGCGGCGGCGACGGCCGCCCGCGCCGACCTGCGCAGGTTCGCGTCGTCGAAGTTGGCGAGGCGGTTCGCGGTGGCGCGGACCTCGCGCCGCATCCGGCGCTCCTCCCAGGCCAGCACCGACTCGTGCGCGCCGAGCCTGGTCAGCAGCGCCCCGATCGCGTCGCCGTCGCGGACGACGACCCGGTCCACGCCCCGCACCTCGCGGGCCTTCGCCCCGATGGAGAGCCTGCGGGCGGCGCCGACCAGGGCGAGCGCGGCCTCGGGGCCCGGGCAGGTCACTTCGAGGGAGGAGGAGCGGCCCGGCTCGGTGAGCGAGCCGTGTGCCAGGAAGGCCCCGCGCCAGGCCGCCTCGGCGTCGCAGGTGGCCCCGGAGACGACCTGCGGGGGGAGCCCCCGGATCGGCCGGCCCCGCCCGTCCACGAGGCCCGTCTGGCGCGCGAGCTGATCGCCGCCGGCGACCACGCGCACGACGTACCGCGAACCCCTGCGCAGCCCGCCGGGCGCCATCACGATCAGCTCCGAGCTGTGCCCGAAGATCTCCAGGATGTCCCGCTTGAGCCGGCGGGCCGCCATCGCCGTGTCCAGCTCCGCCTCAATCACGATCCGCCCGCTCACCAGGTGCAGGCCGCCGGCGAACCGCAGGATGGCCGAGACCTCCGCTTTTCTGCAGCAGGTCCGGGTGACGGGGAGCCGGGAGATCTCGTCCTTCACCGCTGCCGTCATCGCCATGGGCCGATCCTTCCATGCATCCGAAAAATACGGTCGTACGCGGCGGCCAGCAGCTCCGGGTCGTGCCGCGGAGTCCCGTCGGGCCGGGCCACCGGCGCCAGCTCGACCGCGGCGCCGAACGGTTTGGCGGCGTCGGTCAGGGAATCGCGGTCGGGCACGGCGGCCTCGTCGGCCAGCACCACGTCCAGGGCGAGTTTAGGGGCGTGTCGCCCCAAAACCTCCAAATGACGCTGCGGTGAGAACCCGTCGGTTTCGCCCGGCTGGGGGGCGAGATTCAGCGAGAGCACCCGGCGCGCCTTCGTCTGCGTCAGGGCCTCCACCAGCTCCGGGACCAGCAGATGGGGCATCACGGAGGAGAACCAGGACCCGGGGCCCAGAACCACCCAGTCGGCGTCCCGGACGGCCTCCACGGCCTCCGGCACGGCGGGCGGGTCGTGCGGCACGAGGTGCACGGACTGCACCTCGCCGGGCGTCAGCGCGACCGTCGCCTGCCCGCGTACGGTGTCCACCTCGTCCGGCCGCGCCGGGTCGTGCCCCTTGACGAGGGCCTCCAGCTCCAGCGGCACCGCCGACATCGGCAGCACCCTGCCGTGCGCCCCGAGGAGCTTGCCGACCAGGTCGAGGGCCTGGACATGGTCCCCGAGCTGCTCCCACAGGGCGACGATCAGGAGGTTGCCGACCGCGTGGCCGTTGATCTCGCCCTGCGACTGGAAGCGGTGCTGGACGACCCTGGCCCAGGTCTGGCCCCAGTCGTCGTCCCCGCACAGCGCGGCGAGCGCCTTGCGCAGGTCGCCGGGCGGGAGCACGCCCAGCTCGTCCCGCAGCCGGCCGCTGGAGCCGCCGTCGTCGGCGACGGTGACGACGGCCGTGAGGTCGCCGGTGATCCGGCGCAGCGCGGCGAGCGAGGCCGACAGGCCCATGCCGCCGCCGAGCGCGACCACCTTGGGCTGCGCGCCCCTGCGGCGCGGTCTCGCCCCGCGCGCCTCGACCGGCCGCCCCGCCCGGCCCGACTGCCCCTCGGGCACCCCCCTGCGCAGCCGGCCCAGCCGCGGAGTACGTCCTGTCATTCCCGTCCCATGTCCCGGTGCACGACCACCGTCTCCACGCCCTCGGCCGCGAGTCGCGCGGCGAGCTTCTCCGACATCGCCACGGACCGGTGCTTGCCGCCCGTACAGCCGACGGCGATGGTCACGTACCGCTTGCCCTCACGACGGTAGCCCGCGGCAATCAGCTGGAGGAGTTCGGCGTACCGGTCGAGGAACTCCTTCGCGCCGGGCTGGCCGAGGACGTACGCCGCGACCTCCTCGTTCAGGCCGGTGTAGGGGCGCAGCTCCGGGACCCAGTGGGGGTTGGGCAGGAAGCGCATGTCGACGACCAGGTCGGCGTCCACGGGGAGGCCGTACTTGAAGCCGAACGACATGACCGTGGCCCGCAGCTCCGGCTCCTCCTCGCCCGCGAACTGGGCGTCCATCTTGGCGCGCAGCTCGTGGACGTTGAGGCTGGAGGTGTCGATCACCAGGTCGGCGTCCCCGCGCAGCTCGCGCAGCAGCTCGCGCTCGGCGTCGATGCCGTCGACGATGCGGCCGTCGCCCTGGAGGGGGTGCGGGCGGCGCACCGACTCGAAGCGGCGCACCAGCGCGTCGTCCGAGGACTCCAGGAACACGATCCTGCGGGTGACGTGCTTGGACTCCAGGTCGGCGAGGGACTCGCGGAGGTTGTCGAAGAAACGCCGGCCGCGGACGTCCACGACGACGGCGATCCTCGCGACGTTCCCCTGCGAGCGGGCGCCCAGCTCCACCATGGTGGGGATCAGGGCGGGCGGCAGGTTGTCGACGACGAACCAGCCGAGGTCCTCCAGGCACTTCGCGGCCGTCGAGCGGCCGGCGCCCGACATGCCGGAGATGATGACCAGCTCGGGGATCGCCGCGTCGGGGATCCCGGGCGCCGGTGTCTCGGTACTCACCTGTTCTTCTTCCTGACGCTTCTCGTGCTCGCTCATGGCTCCTGTCCCCGTTCCTCGCGTTCTTCGCGCACTTCGTCTTCCATGATCTCTCCCGTGGCCGTGTTGACGGCGGGTGCCGCCGGGGCCGCCTGTGCGAGAGTCACGGCGATGGTCTCGGCCGTCTTGCGGCCTATGCCCGGGACCTCGCAGATCTGGTCGATCGTCGCGGAACGCAGCTTCTTCACCGAGCCGAAGTGCTTGATCAGCGCCTGCTTGCGGGTCTCGCCGAGTCCCGGTACGTCGTCCAGCGGGCCCGCGCGGAACCTCTTGGCCCGTTTGGTGCGCTGATACGTGATCGCGAACCGGTGCGCCTCGTCGCGCACGCGTTGCAGAAGGTACAGGCCCTCGCTGGTGCGTGGCATGACCACCGGGTCGTCGTCGTCCGGGAGCCAGACCTCCTCCAGGCGCTTGGCGAGCCCGCAGACGGCGATGTCGTCGATGCCGAGTTCGTCGAGGGCGCGTTTCGCTGCCGCGACCTGGGGCTGGCCGCCGTCGACCACGAGGAGTTGCGGGGGGTAGGCGAACTTCTTGGGGCGGCCGTCTTCCTCGGTGAAGGCGTTGCCGACGGGGGCGTTGCCGATCGGGGTGTCGGGGCCGGTTGCCCTGTCGGTGCCCGCTGCCGTGTCGCCGCCGTCGGTTGTCGTGTCCTCGTCGGTCCACTCGCCGGTGCGCTCCTTCTCCGCGAGGTAGCGGCGGAAGCGGCGGGTGATCACCTCATGCATGGACCGGACGTCGTCCTGGCCCTCGAAGCCCTTGATCTGGAAGCGGCGGTACTCGCTCTTGCGGGCCAGGCCGTCCTCGAAGACGACCATGGAGGCCACGACGTCGTCGCCCTGGAGGTGGGAGATGTCGAAGCACTCGATGCGCAGGGGCGCGCTGTCCAGGCCGAGGGCCTCGGCGATCTCCTCCAGCGCGCGGGAGCGGGTCGTGAGGTCGGAGGCGCGCTTCGTCTTGTGCAGGATGAGGGCCTGCTGGGCGTTGCGCGCGACCGTCTCCATCAGGGCCCGCTTGTCGCCGCGCTGCGGGATGCGCAGGGAGACGGCGGCGCCGCGCCTGCCGGTCAGCCACTCCTGGACCGGCTCCACGGGGTCCGGCAGCGCGGGGACCAGGACCTCCTTGGGGACCGCGTCCCCGGTCTCCTCGCCGTAGAGCTGCTGGAGGGCGTGCTCCACGAGGCCCGCGGTCGTCACCGCCTCCACCCGGTCGGTGACCCAGCCGCGCTGGCCGCGCACCCGGCCGCCCCTGACGTGGAAGATCTGGACGGCCGCCTCCAGCTCGTCCTCCGCGACGGCGATCAGGTCGGCGTCGGTCGCGTCCGCGAGCACGACCGCGCTCTTCTCCATCGCCTTCCTGAGCGCCTCGATGTCGTCGCGCAGCCGGGCCGCCCGCTCGTACTCCATCTCGTCGGCCGCCGCCATCATCTGCTTCTCCAGCCGGCGCAGGTACGTACCCGTCCGGCCGGTCATGAAGTCGCAGAACTCCTCGGCCAGTTCGCGGTGCTCCTCGGCGGAGACCTTCTCCACGCACGGCGCCGAGCACTTCCCGATGTAGCCCAGCAGACAGGGCCGCCCCGTCCGCGCCGCGTTCCTGAACACGCCCGCCGAGCACGTCCGCACCGGGAACACCCTCAGCAGCAGGTCCACCGTGTCCCGGATCGCCCACGCGTGCCCGTACGGCCCGAAGTACCGCACGCCCTTCTTCTTCTGACCCCGCATCACCTGGACCCGCGGGTACTCCTCGTTCATCGTCACCGCGAGGTACGGGTAGCTCTTGTCGTCCCGGTACTTCACGTTGAACCGCGGGTCGTACTCCTTGATCCAGGAGTACTCCAGCTGGAGCGCCTCGACCTCCGTGGACACCACGGTCCACTCCACGGACGCCGCGGTCGTCACCATCGTCCGGGTCCGGGGATGCAGTCCGGCCAGATCCTGGAAGTAACTCCCCAGCCGCTGGCGCAGGCTCTTGGCCTTCCCGACGTAGATCACCCGCCGGTGCTCGTCGCGGAACTTGTACACCCCCGGAGACTCCGGGATCTCACCCGGCTTCGGGCGGTAGCTGGAGGGATCGGCCATACCCCCCACCCTACTGTCGCCGACTGACACTCAGGTGTCGCCGAGAAGTCGCCCAGCGGGGGTCCGGGGCGGGTG
>NZ_LIRL01000568.1 GCF_001419795.1 Streptomyces niveiscabiei | reverse complement strand
CCCGCACCCCGAGCACCGCCCGCGACGCCCTCGACTCCCGCACCCCCGGCGAATCCCGCAACTCTCACAACTCCCGCAAGGACCAGCCATGATCACCGTCCCCGGCGTCGGCGCCGTCCACCACGTCGCCTACACGGTCCCCGACCTCGACCAGGCCGTGACCTTCTTCACCGATGCCCTCGGCGCTCAACTCGCCTATCTCACCGGCCCGGTGGCGGACCCGGCGGGCCTGTGGATGCTGCGCCAGCTCGGCGTCCACCGCGACGCGGTCGCGCACATCGCGATGCTGCGCCTCGGCCCGGTCACCAATGTCGAGCTGTTCCAGTACACGTCCCCCGACCAGCGCCGCGTCTACCCCCGCAACAGCGACTGGGGCGGCCACCATCTCGCCCTGGGCACCACGGACTTGGACGCCTCGCTGAAGCATCTCACCGGGTACGACGAGGTAGTTGCCCTCGGCGAGCCGCAGACCGTGACCGACGGCCCCATCGCGGGCGTCCGGTTCGTCTACCTGCGCACACCCTTCGGCCTCCACCTCGAACTCTCCGAGATCCCCGAGGAGTTGCCCTTCCACGAGAGCACGCCCGTCCGGCTCTACGACCCGCCGAGGGCCGTGTCATGACCGGCCTGTGGGGTCCCGGCTCGCCGCCGGTCGTGACGGAGGAGCGGGAGGTGTACGAGGCCGATGTCCTGGTCGTCGGCTCGGGCGCGGGCGGTGCCACCACCGCCTGGGCGCTGGCCTCGACGGGGGCGCGCGTCCTCGTCGTCGAGCGGGGCGACTTCCTGCCCCGCGAGCCCGAGAACTGGTCCCCTCAGGCCGTGTTCGAGCAGGGCCGCTACCACAACACGGGTTCCTGGCACACGGCCGAGGGCCGCCGCTTCACCTCCGGCGGCTTCTACGGCGTCGGCGGCACCACGAAGGTGTACGGCGCCGCCCTCCCCCGGCTGCGCGCGAGCGACTTCCGGGCGGTCGAGCACCTCCAAGGCACCTCGCCCGCCTGGCCGTTCGCGTACGGCGACCTGGAGCCGTACTACGCGGAGGCCGAGCGCCTCTACCGGGTGCACGGCGCCGACGGCACCGACCCGAGCGGCCCGCCGCGCAGCACCCCGTACCCGTGGCCGCCGGTGCCGCACGAGCCGGTCATCGCCGAACTCGCCGACCGGCTCACGGCGCAGGGCCTGCACCCCTACCCCGTCGAACTCGGCGTCGACCTGGCGCCGGGCGGGGCGTGCGAGCGGTGCGGCACCTGTGACGCGTTCCCGTGCCGGGTCGGCGCGAAGAGCGACGCGGAGACCCGCGCACTGCGGCCCGCACTGCGCACGCCGACGGTAAGGCTCCTCACCCGTACGCGAGTTGTGCGGCTGCGGACGGACCCCGGCGGGAAGCGGGTGACGTCCGTGGACGCGGTCCGCGACGGGCGTACCGTCCACCTGCGCGCCGGGACCGTGGTGGTGGCGTGCGGTGCCGTCAACTCGGCGGTCCTGCTGCTGCGTTCGGGCGGCGCCGCGCATCCGGACGGGCTCGGGAACGGCAGCGGGCTGGTCGGCCGCAACCTCATGCTGCACAACAACTCCGTGCTGATGGCGGTCGATCCGCGCCGCCGCAACCCGGTGACGTTCCAGAAGACCCTGGCCGTCAACGACTTCTACCTCCCGGGCGGCCCTCATGGCCAACACCCGTTGGGGAACCTCCAGTTGATGGGCAAGGTGTACGAGGCGACGCTCGCCGCCGCCCGTCCCCGGCTCCCCCGGCGGCTGCTGTCGGCCCTGGCCGCGCGGAGCGTCGACTGGTGGGTGATGTCGGAGGACCTGCCCGACCCGGACAACCGGGTCCTGCCGGGGCCCGGCGCCGACGACGTGACCGTGCGCTGGCACCCCACCAACACCCGCACCCACCGCAGACTGGTCCGCGCCGCCGCCGCGATGATGCGCCGGGCCGGGTATCCCCTCGTGTTCTCCCGGCAGTTGGGCGTGGAGGCGACGGGCCACCAGTGCGGGACGACCGTCGCGGGGACCGATCCCGCGCGGTCCGTCCTCGACCCGTACTGCCGCAGCCACGAGGTGGCGAACCTCTTCGTCGTCGACGGCGGCTTCTTCCCGTCGTCGGCGGCGGTCAATCCGACGCTGACGATCGCCGCGCAGGCGCTGCGGGTGGTGCGTGAGGGCGGGGTGCTGCCGTGAGGAGGGTGCGTGATCCCGCACTTCTCCACCACCTCCCACCGAAACATGTCATCTTGTGCAGCACCCTCATCGGAGCCCCCCATGCACACCGCCACCGCAGCCGTGGTCCGCGCCCACGGCGCCCCTTTCGCCCTGGAAGAGATCCGCGTCGACGACCCTCGCCCCGACGAGGTCCTCGTCCGGGTCCAGGCCGCCGGCATCTGTCACACCGACCTCAGTGTCCGCGCGGGTCACACCCCGTTTCCCGTCCCGGCGGTGCTGGGTCACGAGGGGATGGGGACCGTGGAGGCGGTCGGTGCCGGGGTCACCTCGGTGGCGCCCGGCGACAGCGTCGTCCTGAGCTTCGCGTCCTGCGGGCGCTGCCCGGCGTGCCTGACCGGCCGCCCGGTGCGGTGCGCGCACTGGCCCGCGCTGAACCTGTTCGGCGGGAGCAGGCTGGACGGCAGCGCGACGGTGTGGGGGGCGGGCCGGCGGACGAAGGAGCCGTTGCACGGGCACTTCTTCGGGCAGTCCTCGTTCTCGACGCTCGCGCTGACCGGTGAGCGCAACGTCGTCCCCGTCCCCGCTGGACTGCCGCCGGAGGTGCTGGCGCCGCTGGGGTGCGGGGTNNGGCGGTGATGGCGGCGCGGCTGACGGCGGCGACGCGGGTGATCGCCGTCGACCCGGACCCGCGCCGGCTGGCGCTCGCGCGGCGGCTGGGGGCGACCCACGCGGTGAACCCGTGCGAGGACGACGCGCTGTGCGCCGTCCGGGACCTGACGTGCGGGCGGGGTGCCGAGCGGGCGTTGGAGACCAGCGGGGTGCCGAAGGTGCTGCGGCAGGCCGTGGACG
>NZ_LIRL01000567.1 GCF_001419795.1 Streptomyces niveiscabiei | reverse complement strand
GTACGTCCTCGACGAGGAGCTGCTGAGCCTCCTGGAAGTCCTTGACGACGTCGGCGCGGTCGCTCTGCTGACGGGAGCGCGGCAGCAGGACGTCGGTGATCCGCTTGACGTCGTAGGGCGTGCCGAGCGCGTTCTGACGGCCCACGAACGGCGCGATGAAGTTGTCGGGGTCGGGGAAGTCGGGCTGCCACCCGCGTCCGAAGACCGGGTACTCGCCCTTCTGGTAGCCGAGGACGTACGTGTTCCAGGGCCGGCTCTTGAGGGTCACCTTGAACAGCCCGGACGCGTCCAACTGGGCCTTGATCTCCTTGAATTCGAGCCCGGTGTCGGAGCCGTACCGGTCGGTGGTGTACCAGAGGGTGAGCGGTACGGGCGTGGTGACGTCGGCCTTGTCGAGGATCGCGCGCGCCTTGCCGGTGTCGGGTTCGCCGAAGACGTCGAAGAAGGGCGTCGTGTGCCCGGTGAGGCCCTGCGGGATCATGGAGTACAGGGGCTCGACGGTGTCCTGGTAGACCTTGTGGGCGATGGCGCCCCGGTCGATGGTCTGGGCGACGGCCTTGCGTACGGCGATGTCGTTCGCGGCCGGGTCCTTGGGGTTGAAGACGAGGTAGTTGATGGCGCTCCCGGCGCCCTCGTGCAGTTCGAGTCCCTTGTTCTCGTCGCTCTTGCTCTCCAGGGAGACGACGTCGTCGGCGGCGAGCCCCTGGTAGGTGATGTCGATCCCGCCGTCGCGCAGGGACTTGACCATGCTCGCGGAGTCCGGGAAGTAGCGGATGGTGACGGCGTCGTTCTTGCGGGCGGCGAACCCCTTGTACGTCGGGTTGCGCACGAGGACGGCCTCTTTGCCCTGGTCGTAGGCGTCGAGCCGGTACGGCCCCGAGCCGATGACCCGGGAGTCCTTGCGCAGCGAGTTGTCGGGGTAGGCGACGGCGGGCACGAGGGAGAGCGCGGGGGTGGCGAGGACGAACGGGAAGGTCGCGTCGGGCTTGTTGAGCCGGAAGACGACACCGCGCTCGCCCTCGGTCTCGACCTTGTCGAGGGAGCCGAGGAGCCCTGCGGGACCGGTCTGCGCGTTGATCGCGCGGATGCGGTCGACGGAGTGCTTGACGGCCGCGGCGTCGAGCTTGTCGCCGTTGGAGAACTTCAGCCCGGATCTCAGCTCGCAGCTGTAGACGCGGTGATCGGCGCTGAAGGTGCAGCTCTTGGCGGCGTCCGGCTCGGGCGAGGTCGCGCCGTTGGGGTAGGAGAGCAGCGTCTGGTAGACGTTGCGGAACAGCTCCCAGGAGCCGTCCCAGGCACCGGCCGGGTCGAGGGTGCTGGGCGCGCTGGTGGTGCCCACGACGATGGGCCCCTTGTCCCCGGAGCCGCTGTCGGAGAGGTAGCCGCAGCCCGCGACCATCCCGAGGGAGGCGAGCACCGCCACACCCCGCAGGCTTCGCTTCATGAACACGCGCACGCTCCTCGATCAGCCGTACCAAGGGGGGTTGGCGCGAGACCCTACCGCAGCGCGGGGCGGCGTGAACCGGTTCCTCGTACACGTATTCGTACGAGGAGTACGCCGAAGGCGCCGCCCCAGGTCAGGAGCGACGCCTTCGCGAAGGTGCGACCGCGCTTATCCCACAGCCGCGTTGAGGAAGATCCCGCCGTCGACGACGAGCGTCTGCCCGGTGATCCAGTCGGACTGGTCGGACGTCAGGAAGGCCGCCGTCCCCCCGATGTCGGACGGCACGCCGAGCCGCCCGAGCGGGTACGCGGCAGCCGCCTCCGCCTCGCGCCCCTCGTACAGCGCCTCGGCGAACTTGGTCTTCACGACGGCCGGCGCGATGGCGTTGACCCGCACCTTGGGCGCGAACTCGTGCGCGAGCTGCTGGGTGAGGTTGATCATCGCGGCCTTGCTCATGCCGTACGCGGCGATGAACGGCGAGGGCGCGATGCCGGACACGGAGGCGATGTTGACGATGGCGCCGCCGTTGTCCTTCTGCCAGGCGTGCCAGGTCTTCTGCGCGAAGCCGAGCGCGGAGATGACGTTGGTCTCGTAGACCTTGCGGGCGACGTTCAGGTCGAGGTCGGCGAGCGGCCCGAACACCGGGTTGGTCCCGGCGTTGTTGACGAGGAAGTCGACGCGCCCGAAGGCTTCCATCACGCGGTCGACGACCTCGGCCTGGTGGTCGAGGTCGTGCGCCTTGCCGGCGACGCCGATGACGCGGTCGGCGCCGAGCCGGTCGACGGCTTCCTTGAGGGCGTCCTCGTTGCGGCCGGTGATGCACACGCGGTCGCCGCGCGCGACGAGCGCCTCGGCGACGCCGTACCCGATGCCTCGGCTGGCGCCGGTGACCAGCGCGACCTTGCCGGAGAGTTCCACAGTCATGGGGTGCTTCCTAGTTGAGCGGGCCGCCGGCGACGTACAGGACCTGGCCGGAGACGAATCCGGCCGCCTCGCCGGTGAAGAAGGCGATGGCGTTGGCGATGTCCTCGGGCTCGCCGACGCGCTGGACGGGGATCTGGGTCGCGGCGGCCTTCTTGAAGTCCTCGAAGTCCATGTTGACCCGGTCGGCGGTGGCCTTGGTCATCTCGGTGGCGATGAAGCCGGGCGCGACGGAGTTGGCGGTGATGCCGAACTTGCCGAGCTCGATGGCGAGGGTCTTGGTGAAGCCCTGCAACCCGGCCTTGGCGGCGGAGTAGTTGACCTGGCCGCGGTTGCCGAGCGCCGAGGAGGAGGAGAGGTTGACGACCCGGCCGAACCCGGCGTCGACCATGTGCTTCTGGACGGCGCGGGTCATCAGGAACGAGCCGCGCAGGTGGACGTTGAGAACGGTGTCCCAGTCGGAGGCGCTCATCTTGAACAGCAGGTTGTCGCGCAGGACGCCCGCGTTGTTGACGAGGATCGTCGGGGCGCCCAGTTCGGCGGCAACGCGCGCGACGGCGGCCTCGACCTGCGCCTCGTCGGAGACGTCCGCGCCGACGGCGATGGCCTTGCCGCCGGCCGCGGTGATCTTCTCGACGGTGTCCTTGCAGGCGGCCTCGTCCAGGTCGATCACGGCGACCGCGCGGCCCTCGGCGGCCAGCCGTACGGCGGTGGCGGCGCCGATGCCGCGTGCCGCGCCGGTGACGATCGCGACGCGCTGTTCTGTGGTGGACATGTGCTGCTTCTCCTCGCCCTTGAGAAAACCCTCTTGAAGAACGCCGGCTGGCCCTCGCTGTGCGGTGAGCAACCGCTTAGTACCTTCGCCACCCGTGACGCTAGAAGCCCCGGCACTCCGTGTCAACGGGCCACCCGGCCACTGTGATCGAAACCCCGCCGGTCACCTCACCAGCAGATCCAGCAACCGTTCCGCCTCGGCCGCCGGATCCCCGGTCAGCCCGGTGTGCACGGGCCCCGGCTGCACGACGGCCGACCGGGGCGCGACGAGCCACCTGAACCGCTTCCCGGGATCGTCCCCGGCGCTCTGCCCGGCGGCCTCGCAGACCCGCTCCACGGCCCCCAGCGCCGCCCGCACGCCCTCGACGTCCGCCCGGGGGTCGAGGGCCAGCAGCCGCGCCTCGTCGAGATGCGTACGGGCCCCCACGTACCCCTTGGCGCGGCAGTACACCAGCACGCCCGCGTTGACGCACTCACCGCGCTCCACGCGCGGGACGACGCGCAGCAGCGCGTACTCGTAGACGTCCCCGGCGGCGCTGCGCCCGTCCCGGGTGATGTGCCGCTCGGTGAGCTGTCCGGCCATGTGGGTGAGGTGCTCGGTCATGCGCTGATCCCCTTCACGCGGGTGTGGATGTCGGCCGCCCGGGCCAGCAGCGGCGCCGCGTACGCCCGGCGCAGCGCGTCGGGGTCGTCGAAGCCGGCCTCGCCGGTGAGCCACTCGTCCGGGATCTCGGCGGTGACCTCGGCGAGGAGTTCCGCGGTGACCTGCGGGGCGAGGTCGGCGGCGGCGCCCGCGACGTCGGGCGCGAAGGCCGCGAGGGCGTGGTCGGAGGCGTCGTAGGGGCGGGCGGCGGAGGTCTCGGCGGACGGCCAGTTGTGGTGCCAGATCATCGTCGCGCCGTGGTCGATGAGCCAGAGCTCGTCGCGGTGCATCAGCAGGTTCGGGTTGCGCCAGGAGCGGTCGACGTTGTTGACCAGCGCGTCGAACCAGACGATCCGCCCGGCGTCCTCGGCGCTCACCTCGAAGGCCAGCGGGTCGAAGCCGAGCGCCCCGGAGAGGAAGTCCATCCCGAGGTTGGTGCCGCCGCTGGAGCGGATCAGGTCCTGCACCTGCTGGTCGGGCTCGGCAAGTCCGAGGACCGGGTCGAGCTGTACGGTGACCAGGCGCGGCATGCGGAATCCGAGCCGCCGGGCCAGCTCGCCGCAGACGACCTCGGCGACCAGCGTCTTGCGGCCCTGGCCCGCGCCGGTGAACTTCAGGACGTAGGTCCCGAAGTCGTCGGCCTCGATCAGACCGGGCAGCGAACCGCCTTCCCGCAGGGGCGTGATGTAGCGGGTGGCGGTGACGTCCTTGAGCATCCGCCCAGGTTACCGAGGGCGGGCCGACAGCTCGACGACAGCTCTGGCTTACGCCCGCCCGACCGGCCGCGCGCGAGGATCGCGGGACGTCCCCGGATCGGGGCCGCGCTGAACGGTTCGCGGCCCGCAGCCGTACCCGTGTGCGTATCCCGAGAATCCCACCCCCCGAAGGGAAACCTCAGCATGACCAGCGGACCGCTCAAACCCCTCGCAGGCCCCGCCCGTCGCACCGTCGTGACGGCGGCCGGAGCGGCGGGGCTCGCCGTGGCGCTGACCGCGTGCGGAAGCTCCGACGACGACTCGTCGGCGGCGACCGGTTCGAACGACAACGGCACCACGGGCTCGACCGGTTCGACCGGGTCGTCCCCCTCCACGACGACCGGCGGCTCGGCCGGCGGCGCCGCGCTCGCCACCACCGCCGACATCCCCGAGGGCGGCGGCAAGGTCTTCGCCTCGGAGAAGGTCGTCGTCACCCAGCCGACGGCGGGCACCTACAAGGCGTTCTCCGCCGTCTGCACCCACCAGGGCTGTGCGGTCAAGAGCGTGGCGGACGGCGTCATCAACTGCCCGTGCCACCAGAGCAACTTCTCCATCGAGGACGGCAGCGTGAAGAGCGGCCCGGCGCAGAAGCCGCTCCCGTCGGTGAACATCACCGTCAGCGGCAACAACATCACCCTGGCGTAGCAGGGGAGTCGAACCCCGCCAGCACCTCGTCCGTGGTCGCGACCGTGGCGACCAACGCGAGGGTGTGGCGGACCATCGCGGGGGTGTACTCCGGCGGCACCCCCGCGATCGCGTCCGACGCGACGACGACCGTGTAGCCCGAATTCACCGCGTCGAACACCGAGTTGGGGATCGCGACGTTCGCGGACACCCCGACGACGACCAGCGTCCGGCACCCCAGGTTCCGCAGCAGAGCGTCCACCTCGGTCCCGTGCAGCGGCGACAGCCCGTGCAGTCTCCGTACGACGATGTCGCGCTCGTCGACCTCGATCGGCGCCGCGACCCGCACCGCGCGCGAACCGGCGAGCTGCTGGACGGGCAGCCGCTCGGCGGCCCGGAACAACCGCGCGTTGCGGCTCGCGCCCTTCCCGTCCGGCCGGCGTTCCGCGACCGCGTGGACGACCTGCACACCGGCCGCGTGGGCGGCGGCGACCAGCCGGGCGACGTTGTCCAGCACGCCCGACTTCCTTGCCTCGGCGGCAAGTTGAGGCAGGGCGGCGTCCTCTCCGACGACCCCCTCCTGGCACTCCACCGTGAGCAGAACCGTATTCTCGGTGTCGAGAATCACATCTCCCCCTGGCGTCCGGGTCGCCCGAGAGGGTACCCACCATTGCGTCGGCCCGGAAGGCGGCCCATGCTGATTTCTGATGAGCCGTCAGAGGATCTTTCGGTGTCCCGTGAGGAAACCCGGCGGGGCCGGACGTAAGGAAAGACGGAACGAGCCAACAGAAAAGGGGGCCGCATGACTGTCACTCAGCGTCGGGGCCGCAAGATCATGATGACGCCGGGGGAACTGGACGAGTTCCTCGACACCCAGCGCACCTGCCGGGTGGCCACGGTGTCGACGGACGGCGCCCCGCACGTCAGCGCGCTGTGGTTCCTCTGGGACGGCACCTCGCTCTGGCTGTACTCGGTCGTACGCAGCAAGCGCTGGACCCACCTGCGCCGGGACCCCCGCGTCGCCATCGTCATCGACACGGGCGAGGAGTACGACCAGCTACGGGGCGTCGAACTGTCCGGCACCGTCGAGTTCATCGGCGAGATCCCCCGCACCGGAGAGCTGTGCGCCGAACTCGACGCCGTGGAGACCCGGTTCGCCCGCAAAAACTTCCGCCTGGACTCGATGCCGCACGACGGAAGGCACGCGTGGATACGCCTGACACCGGAGAAGGTGGTGTCGTGGGACTTCCGCAAGCTGGGGTCGTGAGGTCCGTTCAGGGGACCTGACACCCACTCACAAACCCTTCTCCGACGCCGACTTGAGCACCTCCACCGCCGCCCTGCCCGACGGGCGGCGGCCGGCGCGGCCTTAAACCACCCCCCAATCGGAAGAACCCTTCACAGCCTCAGCGATGGCCTGAGCGAGTTTCTCCGTCTCTTCCTCCCGGAGAGTGGAGACCGTCACCCGGATACCGGGACCGGAATTCACCCGGAATCTCCCACCGGCAGCGACGGCCCACCCTTCCCGCAGCAGCCGGGCCACCACTCCCGTCTCGTCCTCGACGGGAATCCACACTCCCAGCCCGCTCCGGCCCCGGGTCTCGACTCCCCTTGCCCGCAAAGCGTCGATCAGCATCTCCCGGCGGCCCCGGTAAACCCCGCCCACCGCGGCCGGATCGACACCTCCGTGCTCCCACAGCCACACCACAGCCCGCTGCACCACCAGGCTCACCCACCC
>NZ_LIRL01000566.1 GCF_001419795.1 Streptomyces niveiscabiei | reverse complement strand
TGCCGGGCGTCGGGCCCCAGCGCCAGCACCCCCGCGTTGGCGACCTTCGCGCCCCGGGGCCCGACGCCCGGCACCTGTCGCAGGGACGTCTCCACCAGGGCGGCGAGCGCACGGACCGTCGCGGTGTCCGGCGGCAGCAGGGACAGCAGCCACGCGAGCCCGCGCAGGGCGACGGCGTTGTGGGGGTCGTAGGTGCTGTCGGCGTCGGGTTCGAAGGGGGCGTACTCCAGGGGGAGCGTGCGTGGACGGCCCACCTGTGCGAACCAGGTGTGGACGGCCGCCCGGATGCGGTCCGTGCCGAGTGTCTCGATCAGCGAGCGCGCCTCCGTGTCCCACTTCGCGGTCGGCCGGGGCCCCTTCGCCCTGAGCGCGTGGACGAGGACCGGCCGCAGCCCGGCGTCGGCCATCGCGGACTCCGCCCACTGCTCCCCGACGTCGAGGACGGGGTCCGTCAGCCCGGCGACCAGGCGTCCCGGCTGTTCCTCGCCCGGCGCGTCCAGCGCGGTGCGCCGCAGGACCGCGACGACGGCCGGCGCGAGGGCGCGCCCCGCGGAGAGTTCCGCCTCGGCGAGGAGGTCGTAGCGCGCCCAGGGGCGGTAGGCGCGGCGGCGGGCGAGGTCGTCGAGGGCGGGTGCGCGCGCGGGGGCGAGAGGGTCGGGGAGGTCGTCGCCGGCCACCCGCAGGCTCAGGACGAGCACCCCGCACCGGATCTCCGTACGGGCCCCGACGACCCCCGGCCCGAGCCGGTTCGGCCCGTCCAGTTCCGGATACCGCTCCGCCAGCGCCCGGAGCAGGTCCCGCCGCCGGTCGGCGGGCAGCGCGGCGAGCCGGTCCGGGATCTCTCCCCACGCCGCGTGCCACACCCCCCGGCTCGCGACGGCCGCCCGCAGCGCCTCCTCCACCACGCTTTCCACCGCGCCGGCGGCGGCGCGGTGGGCGATGCGGTCCGAGTACGAGCGAGGTGTGCGCATGCGTTCGACTCTACGAGCCACCACTGACAATCACCCGATCCAGCCCGTATCACACCTATTGTGACGGTATGTCTGATGACGAGTCGTACGAGCTGCTCGGGTTCGACAACGTGCTGCTGCCGGTCGGGAATCTGGCCGAGGCGGTGGGTTTCTACGAGCGCGCCGGGTTCGCGGTGGGGTTCAGGTTCGACGAGGGCGGGCTCGCCTCGCTGAAGGTGGGCCGGGAGACGCCGGGCATCCTGCTGCGCGAGGAGGAGGCGCTGGGCCACCGCCCGCCGCCGTGGGGCTGCGCGCGCGTGTGGATGGAGGTCCCGGACGCGCGCGCGGCGGCGCGCAGGCTCGCGGCGGCGGGTGTCGCCGCGATCGACGAACCGGCGTCCGTGGCGACGGGCTGGACGGTGGAGATCGCCGACCCCTGGGGCAACGTCGTCGGCTTCACGGACTACACGAAGCGCCCGGAGCTGGCGAGGCGCTGAACCCTCCGGGGCTCCCGGCCTCCGTAGCCCCGAGTCGCCGATCCATGTTGAACGTGTTCAAAAACAGGTCTACAGTCATCCACGACAGCGTTTTGAACGCGTTCAAGAAAGTGGTGGGGACATGGACCGCACGGTCATCGCATACGTCGTCTACCTGGCCGTCAGCATCGCGCTGACCGTCTGGGTCGCCCGGACCCTCAGCCGCAACGGCCGGGTCTTCCTCGCGGACGTGCTGCGCGGCGACGAGAAGCTCGCCGACGCGGTGAACCACCTCCTGGTGGTCGGCTTCTACCTCGTGAACCTGGGCTTCGTCGCCCTCTACCTGAGCGGCGACGAGGCCCTGTCGAACACACGGGAGATCTTCGAGGCCCTGTCGACGAAGCTCGGCGTGGTCCTGCTGGTCCTCGGCGCGATGCACCTGGGCAACGTGTACGTCCTGAGCCGCATCCGGCGCCGGGGCCTGCTGGAGCGCGAGGACGTGCCGCCGGTCGCCCCGCGCGCGTGGGTCGCGCCGACGAAGCCGGCCCAGGCGTGAGCCCCGAGCCGGACACCGACCGGGACGCCGCGCGCGTCCCGGTCCGCCGGCTGACCGTCCTGTACGACGCGGAGTGCGGCCTGTGCCGCGCGCTCAGCGGCTGGCTGGCCCGTCAGCCCCAGCTCGTCCCGCTGGACCTCGTACCGGCCGCCTCCGACGCCGCCCGCGCCCTCTTCCCCGGCCTCGACCACGGGCTCACGCTCACCGAGATCACCGTCGTCGGCGACAGCGGCCAGCTCTACCGGGGCGCCGACGCCTGGGTCGTCGTCCTGTGGGCGCTGCGCGAGCACCGGCCCCTCGCGCACCGGCTCAGCACGCCGTCCGGTGCGCGGCTCGCCCGCACGGCGCTGCTCGCGGCGGCGAAGGTCCGCGAGGCCGGGTGGGGCGGGGACACGTACGCGCGGGGCGACGGGTGGGCCTACGACCCCGCGCGCGGGTGGGAGTACGCCTGTGACAGCGGCACCTGCGCCACTGGTTAGGCTCGCGACCGTGTCCGCGAACAACGACGGCCCCGCCGCAGCTCCCAGCAAGTCCGAACAGACCCGTGCGCTCATCCTGGAGACCGCCATGCGGCTCTTCCAGGAGCGCGGGTACGACAAGACGACCATGCGGGCCATCGCCCAGGAGGCGGGGGTCTCCGTCGGCAACGCGTACTACTACTTCGCCGGCAAGGAACACCTCATCCAGGGGTTCTACGACCGTCTCGCCGCCGAGCACCGCGCCGCCGTCCGCCCCCTCCTCGCCCGCGAGACCGACTTCGAGGCCCGCCTCGCCGGAGTCCTGCGCCTCTGGCTCGACCTCGCCACGCCGTACCACGAGTTCGCGGTCCAGTTCTTCAAGAACGCGGCAGACCCCGACAGCCCCTTGAGCCCCTTCTCCCCCGAATCGGAGCACGCGCGCGAGGAAGCAATCTCGGTCCACCGCGAGATCCTCCGAGGCGCCCCCAAAACAAAGGTCGCCGACGACCTCAAGGACGTCCTCCCCGAACTGATGTGGCTCTCCCAGATGGGCCTGGTCCTCTACTGGATCTTCGACCGCACCCCCAACCGCGAACGCAGCTACCGCCTGGCAGAAAGAGGCGCCCGCCTCACCGCCCGCGGCGTCGCCCTCTCCCGCTTCCGCGTCCTACGCCCCCTGGTCCGCGAGGTCCACGAACTGTTCACGGACTTCCTGCCGGGAATGACAAGAATCCTGCCGGCCCCGGGACCGAAGAAGAGCGACAAATGATCACTTCTGATCACGTGACTCATTCGGACATCAGAGACGCCGTCTGTCTACGATGATGCCCTCGACACCAGCCCATGGGAGGCACGTGATGTCCGCAGCATCCGTCGAGCAGCCTTTCGACGACGAGTTCTTGTCAACCGTCTCCGAAAGGCCGTTCTCCCTCGCCACCATCGCCGACGAGATCATGGAACTCCATCCGGGCTATCGCGTCGAGATCATTGGAGGCCATCTCCTCGTGACCCCCTCACCGGACTCCGGTCACTCACGCACGCTGACCAAGCTGATGCGTCCGTTCATCGCGGCCGGACTGGACGACGGTGACTCGGAGGTTCACCAGGGCATGGGTCTCTGGCTGCCCAGCGCCGCCGAGGACTACGTCATCCCGGATCTGGTGATCGTGGACGCCGACGTCGACGACCACCTCATCGAGAAGAACGCGTACGACCCGGTCTGCTTCCGCCTCGTCCTGGAGGTCACCTCCGGAAACTGGAGGGACGACCTCAAGACCAAGGTCGGCGCCTATGCCGAGGCCAAGGTGCCCGTATACGTCGTCGTCGACCGCAAACACCAGCGGCTTCACGTCCTGACCGAGCCCTCCGAGGGCGGGTACGACAGCCATCGCGTACACGCCCCCGGCGAGACCGTCACGCTGCCCGACTCGATCGGCGCCGAAGTGACTCTCGACGTGGCCCAGATCATCAAGTACGGGCAGCCCAAGGGCTAGCTGACCGCGTCCACCTCCCCCTCCCGCAGTTCCACGTCCTGCACCACCGGCCCCTCGCCCACGTGCACGTGCCGTGCGGAGGAGCCGTAGGCGGGTGCGGTGACTGCCAGGAGGTAGGTGCCCGGGGTCGGGACGGACAGGATGTACGAGCCGTCGGCCAGGGTGGTGACGTGGTCGAGCTGGCGGCCTCCTCCTGAGGAGAGGAGGGTGACCGCAGCGTCGGCGACGGGGTCGCCCTCCGGGTCGCGGACGAAGCCGTGGACGACGGAGGCGGGGCCGTCCGTGGCGACCGCCGGCGAGGACTCCTGGGGCTCGACCGCCAGGTGCGGCAGGCGCTTCTCCAGCCACGCCGGGAGCCACCAGTTCGACGTACCCAGCAGGTGCATCGCCGCGGGGACCAGTGCCGTGCGCAGGACGAACGCGTCGAGGGCGACGGCGACCGCGAGGCCGACGCCCGCCATCGCGGCCCCGGCGTCCCCGCTGAGGACGAACGCGAGGAACACGCACACCATGATGAGCGCGGCGGAGTTGATGACGCGGGAGGTCTCGGCGAGGCCGACGCGTACCGCGCGCGCGTTGTCGCGGGTGTGGACCCACTCCTCGTGCATGCGGCTGACGAGGAAGACCTGGTAGTCCATGGAGAGGCCGAAGAGCAGGGACAGCATGATGACGGGGAGGAAGGCGTTGATGGGCCCTTCCTTGCCGAGGCCCAGCAGTTCGAGGCCCCAGCCCCACTGGAAGATCGCCACCAGGACGCCGAACGAGGCCGCCGCGGCGATGAGGTTCATGACGGCCGCCGTGAGCGGCACGACCAGCGACCGGAACGCCACCAGGAGCAGCAGGAACCCGAGCCCGATGATCGTCGCGACGAACAGCGGCAGCCGGTCGCCGGTGACGGTCGCGAAGTCCTTGGAGACGGCCGTGACGCCCCCGACGTGCGCCTGCGCGCCCGCCTGCGGGATGACGCGATCGCGCAACGTGTCGATCAGCTCGTCGGTCTCCCGGGACTGCGGGGACGTGGTGGGCACGACCTGGACGACGGTGACGCCGCCGGCCGGCGGCAGCGCGGCGACCCGCGCGACGCCCTCGGTGGCCTCGATGCCCCGCACGAGCGCGGCCGTGTCCCCGCCGTCGGCGACGACCTGGAGCGGCCCGTTGAACCCGGGCCCGAAGCCTTCGGCGAGGAGGTCGTAGGCCTGGCGGGTCGTCGTGGTCGTGTCGTCGTTGCCCTGGTCGGTCGCGCCGAGCCGCAGCGACAGCACCGGCAGCGCGAGGACGACCATGACGGCGAGGGCGAGGGCGGCGATGGACCGGGGCCGCCGCTGGACCTGCGTGGACCAGCGCGCGGCGGGCCCGCTCGTCACCTCCGGTTCGGGCCCGGAGGCCGCGAGCCGGCGCCGCTGCTTGCGGCTGAGCACGCGCGTCCCGAGGAACCCGAGGAGCGCGGGCAGCAGGGTCGTCGCCGCGAGGACGCTGAGGACGACCGTCAGGGACGTACCGATGACGACGCCGTCGAGGAAGCGCAGGTTGGTGACGAGCATCCCGGCCAGCGCGATGCAGACGGTGCCGCCCGCGAACAGGACGGCGCGCCCGGAGGTGTTGAGGGCGGTGACCGCCGACTCCTCGGGGTCGAGGCCGCGCAGGACGCCCTTGCGGTGGCGGGTGACGATGAACAGGGCGTAGTCGATGCCGACGCCGAGGCCGATCAGGGAGGCCAGCAGGGGCGCCAGGTCGGGGATGTTCGTGGTGTGGCTGAGGAGCTGCGTGCCGAACAGGCCCATGCCGACGCCGAAGACCGCGATGGCGATCGGCAGGAGCATCGCGAAGAACGAGCCGAACGCGAGGAACAGGACGATGGCCGCGGCGGCGAGCCCGACCATCTCGGCGAGGCCCGTGGGCGGCTCCTGGACGCGCTGGATGGCCTGTCCGCCCAGCTCGACCTTCAGGCCGCCCTGTTCGGCCTTCTGGGCGGCGTCCACGACCTTCTCGATGAGCTCCTTGGGCACCTCGTTGGCCTGCTTGGTGAACGTCACCTGCGCGTAGGCGATCTTCCCGTCGCGGCTGATCTGCGCCGCCCCGCCCGCGCCCGCGTACGGCCCGGCGACGTCCCCGACGCCGTCAAGCCCCGCGATCTCCTTCAGCGCGGGCTCGATCCGCTGCCGTACGGCGTCGTCGCGGACGCTGCCGCTGTCGGTCTTCCACACGACGGTGTCGGTGTCGCCCGCGCGCGCGGGGAACGCCTTCTCCATCAGGTCGTACGCCTTCTTGGAGTCCGTGTCCGGTAGCGAGAAGACGTTCGCGTAATCGGTTCCGGCCGTCGATGCCGTGAACCCCATGCCGAACAGTGCCCCCACCCACAGCAACAGGACCACCAGCCGGTGCCGGTAGCACCAGCGTGCCAATGCCGCCACGCTTCAACTCCTCTTCGATGTCGGTCGGTTCGGTCGGTCCCCCAGGTCCTGACCGACAGCATCGACAGGAGCACGCGCGGCTGGACATCCACTGGCCATGACTCTCAAGGAACTCCAAAGAGAAACCCCGCGCGGCGGCCAAGTCGCCGTCGATACTGGGGACATGACGACGGCCCCTGGCACCGTGCTGGTCGTGGAGGACGAGCCGAGCATCGCGGACGTCCTCGCCATCGCCCTGCGCTTCCACGGCTTCGAGGTGATGGTCGCGGGCACGGTCCGCGAGGCGCTCGCCCTCGCCGCCCGCACGCGCCCCGACGTGGCGCTCCTGGACGTGATCCTCCCGGACGGCGACGGCCGCGCCCTGGGCCGCGAACTGCGCACCCGGCGTGCCGACCTGGCGATCGTGTTCCTGACGGCGCGGGACTCGCCCGCCGAGATCGTGGGCGCGCTCGGCTTCGGCGACGACTACATCACCAAGCCGTTCGACATCGACGTCGTCGTCGCGCGCATCGGCGCGGTGCTCCGGCGCACGCGCGCGGCCGACGTCCTCCAGCAGCGCCCGCCCCTGCGCTACGGCGACCTGGAGCTCGACGAGACGACGTACAGCGTGCACCGCGCGGGGCGCACGGTGGAGCTGACGCCGACGGAGTACGCGCTGCTGCGGTTTTTGGTGCGCAACGGCGGCCGGGTCGTCCCCAAGGAGCAACTCCTGCGCCACGTCTGGCAGTACGAGCACACGCCGCCCGAATCGACGGTCGTCGAGACGTACATCAGCTATCTGCGGCGCAAACTGGCCGCCCTGGGCCCGCCGGTGATCACCACGCGGCGCGGCGTCGGCTACGGGCTGGCGTGATGGGCCTCCCGCGCGCGTGGGCGATGCGTTCCCTGCGGGTGAAGCTGACGCTGGCGAACGTCGCGCTGCTCGCCCTCGGCATCACGGCGGCGACGGCCGTCAGCCTGATGGCGATGCGGCACTACCTGATCGGCCAGATCGACTCCGGGCTGACCAAGACGCGCTCCTCGCTGGAGAGTTCGCGGCTCACCCTGCGGGACGTCGACTCGCTGACCGTGCTGGCGTTCATCAGCGACCAGGTGCTGCCCGAGGCGGAGCGCGAACAGGCCACGCCGGACTCGGTGTTCGCCGCCGTCGACGCCGAGGGGACGGCGCTGCCGCTGTTCGGCATCCAGCCGACCGAGGCGCAGAAGGGGATCGCGAAGGCGGTCGGCGCGCCCGCCGGGCTCGTCCGGCACAGCTCCCCGCAGGACGTCGGCCTGCACGGCGCCCCCTACCGGGCGACGGCGACGCGCCTGCGGGACGGCACGTACGTCCTGATGGCGACCTCCACCGACGGCCTCCACAAGGGCATGGCGAAGGCGCTGAGAGCCGATCTCGCCGTCGGGACACTGCTGCTGGCGCTGCTGGCGTGTCTGACCCTGTTCAACGTGCGGCGGCGGATGCGGCCCCTGGAGGACATGGTGGAGACGTCGTCGGCGATAGCGGAGGGCGATCTGACGCGGCGGGTGCCGTCCAGCTGCGATGCCACGCAGGAGGTCGAACAGCTGCGCCTCGCCCTCAACTCGATGCTGCACCAGGTGGAGACCGCGTACCGCACGCGCGAGCGCAGCGCCGCCCAGCTCCGGTCGTTCGTCGCGGACGCCTCGCACGAGCTGCGCACCCCGCTCGCGGCGATCCGCGGGTACCTCCAGCTGTACGACAAGGGGATGCTGCGCGAGGAGGAGGAGCGGCGGCGCTCCTGGGACCGGATGAACGCCGAGGTCGACCGGATGGGCCGCCTGGTGGACGAACTCCTCACGCTGGCCCGCCTCGACCAGCACCCGGAGCTGCGGCTGCGGCCCGTCGACGTCACGCGCCTGGTGCGGGACGCGGCGCAGGACCTGCGCGCCCAGCAGCCGGCGCGCCCGGTGACCGTGGACGCCTCGGGCACCCTGCTGCTCCAGGCCGACGAGTCGGGGCTGCGGCAGATCCTCGGCAACCTCGTCGCCAACGTGCGCACCCACACGCCCGCCGAGGTGCCCGTGCACCTCTCGGCGCGGCGCGCGGGCGACCGGATCACCCTGACCGTCGCCGACCAGGGGCCCGGGCTGTCCGCGGAGAACGCCGCCCGCGTCTTCGACCGCTTCTTCCGCACCGGCAGCGCGGCGGGCAGCGGCCTCGGGCTCGCGATCGTCCAGCGGGCGGTGGAGTCCCACAACGGCACGATCAGCGTCCGTACGGCGCCAGGGGAGGGGCTGACGGCGACGGTGGAGCTGCCCGAGCGTCCGGCCTGCTCCTGAAACGGACGACGGCACCCCGAAAGTTCCCGGGGTGCCGTACGGAATGCCGCTGGGGCTAGATCCAGTTGAGGCTCCACAGCCGGAACACGCCGTTGCCGTCCGCGAGGTACTGGCTGCCGCCGACGTCCTCGGTGGCGACGACGTACTCCTTGCGCTGCCACAGCGGGATGACGGGCGCGTCCTGCGCGACGTCGTCCTGGAGGCGGCGGAAGTCGTCGGAGACGCGGCTGCGGTCGGCGAACTGCTGGCTGTCGAGGATGAGCTTGTCGACGGCCTTGCTGCTGTAGCCGGTGTTCATCGAGGAGTCACTGCCGACGAGGGGGCCGGCGAAGGTGTCGGCGTCCGGGTAGTCGGCGACCCAGCCGACGGGGTACGCGTCGAGCTTGCCGTCGGCCCACTGCTTCTTGAAGTCGGTCCACTCGTACGCCTTGACGTCCACCTTGAACAGGCCGCCCGCTTCGAGCTGGGCCTTCACCGCGGCGGTCTCCTGCTCGGCGGCGCCCCGCTTGCCGTAGCCGTAGGTGATCGTGACGGGCAGGGAGACGCCGGCGGCCTTCAGGAGGTCCTTGGCCTTGTCGGGGTCCGGCTTGGGGTAGGCGTCGAAGAACGACGTGGCGTGGCCGGTGATGCCGGTCGGGATCAGCGAGTACAGCGGCTCGACGGTGCCGTCGTACACGGTCGTCGCGAGCTGTTCGCGGTTGATCAGCCAGGCGGCGGCCTTGCGCACGCGCGCGTCGTGCAGCGGGGAGCCGGCGCGGGTGTTGAAGTACAGGTTGCGCGTCTCGGAGCTCTCCGCCTCGGTGACCCGCTGGTCGGGGTCGCTGGCGTTGAGGGAGGCGAGCATCTTCGGCGGGAGCTGCCGGGTGGCGACGGAGACCTCCTTCGCCTTCCAGGCGCTCTCCAGCCGCGCGGAGTCCTTGTAGTACTTCAGCTCGACGGGTTCGCCGGTCTTGAAGGCGCCCTTGTAGTCGGGGTTGGGCTTGAGGTCGATCCGCTCGTCCTTGGTGTACCCGGTGATCGTGTACGGGCCGGTGCCGTCGACGGCGTCGTCCGTACGGAGCTTGTTCTCGGGGTACTTGGTGCTGTCGACGATCGAGCCGACGCCGGTCGCCAGCTTGAACGGGAACGTCGCGTCGCCGGACGACAGGTGGAAGGTGACGGTGTCGCCCTCCGTGTCGACCGACTTGAGGGTGGACAGCAGCGACTCGGGGCCGACCGGAGAGTTGATCTTCTTGATGCGGTCGATCGAGTACTTGACGTCCTTCGGCGTGACCTTGCGCCCGCTCGGGAACTTCAGGTCGTCGCGCAGCTCGCACTGGTACGTCGTCAGCCCGCCGCCCTGGAAGGCGCAGCTCTTGGCCGCGTCCGGGACGGGCTCGACGCCGCCCGGCGCGAACGTCAGCAGCGACTGGTAGACGTTGCTGTACAGCGCCCAGGAGCCCGAGTCGTACGAGCCCGCCGGGTCGAGGGACGTGATCGTGTCGGTCGTGCCGACCACGATGGCATCGCCGTCGCCACTGCCCGACGACGGCAGCAACTGCCAGCCGCCCACGCCGACAGCGGCCAGTACGGCGAGCGCCGCGATGATCCGCATGCGAACAGATCGCATGGTGGTGCCCTGCCTCCCCAGGCCCGGTGAACGGGCCCAGCCTTACGAAAAAAGAGGCCACTCCCCTGAATGGCCGGCTCACCTAATCACACACGGTTTCGCCCAGGGAAGGCTAATCGGATGAGATGAGAGAGAACTTACCCGAACAGTTGTTTCCGTCCGGTTTCACAGGTCCCTCACAGTTGTGGGCCGGTTCAGGCCCTGAGGGACGCCAGTTCGATCACCGTGACGTCGGACTGCGCGCCCACGCGCGTGGGCATGCCCCAGGCGCCCGCGCCGTTGGACACGTACAGCTGCGTGTCGTCGTAGCGCTCCAGGCCGGAGACCGTGGGATTGGCCAGCGCGGCGACGTAGTTGCCCGGCCAGAGCTGGCCGCCGTGCGTGTGGCCCGAGAGCTGGAGGTCCACGCCGTGGTCCACCGCGTCGTGGATCTGTACGGGCTGGTGGGCGAGGAGGACGGCGGTGCGCGCGGTGTCGCGGTCGCCGAGCGCCTTCGCGAAGTCCGG
>NZ_LIRL01000565.1 GCF_001419795.1 Streptomyces niveiscabiei | reverse complement strand
GTAGGGGCGGCGGGGGCGAGAAGAACCCGGCGCTACCTACTTCGCACACTCCACCTTGTCCGCAGTCGACTTGTTCGCCGCATCCGGCACCTTCGCAGCAGCGGTCATGGAAACCCCCGCCCCCTTGAAGTCCTTCCCCAGCGTCAGGGTCATCGTCGGCAGCCCTTGGGAGTTGGTGACACTCTTCCCCGGCTTCAGAGCAGTCCCCGGCAACCCCATGATCGCAGCCAGCTTCCGAGCCTGATCGGCCTGCTCGGGCCCATACTCCAGCGTCGTATTGGCCAACTCCGCAGGCGCGTTCCCGGCGTTCTCGGACTTGGTCACACCCTCATCGTTCTGGAGCCAGCTGAGCGTCTCCTGAGCACTCCCGGCAACGGCCCCCCCGTTCATGACCTGAACCCGCACCTCGGACGCGGCGGACTGGGCCCCCTTGAGCCGAGCGGCAGCCTCCGCCGCAGCCGCAGACTTGGACTCCTTGGCCTTCTGCGCGACCTCGGTGAACGACACGTCGTCCCGGATCATCTGAAACACGGTCGGCGCGGCACTCTGATTGAGCACAACGGTCGCCTTGACCTTCTCGGCAGGATTGTCGACGACAGGAATCGTCGCGAACGTCAGGTTCTTGACGTTGAGCTTCCCCAGCTCCAGCCCAAGATCCTTGAGCTTCCCGATGCTGTCCAGCTTGCTGTCGACGGTGAGCGCCTTCGTCCCCGCCTCGGCCAGCTTTATCATCTTCGTCGGATCGGTCAGCGTGTCATTGGACTTGAGCTTCCGCATGAGCGCGCTGAGGAACTGCTGCTGGATCTGGATCCGGCTGAGATCCCCCCCGAACCCGACGGAGTGCCGCGTCCGCACGAACGCGAGCGCCTGCTCCCCCTCGATGAGATGCGTCCCCTTGGACAGCTTGAGGTGGGAGTCCTTGTCGTCGATGTCCTTGGCGAGGCACACCTCGACCCCGCCGACGGCGGACGTGAGGGTCTTCACCGCGTTGAAGTCGGCGACCATGAAGTTGTCCGGCGTGATCCCGGTCAGCTCGGTGACGGTCCGCATGGTGCAGCTGGGCGTACGGTCCTGCTGCCCGAGGCTCGTGTTGAACCGGACCCCGGTCTCACCGGGAATGACCTTGGTGGTCCCGTCGGCCTGCTCGGTGGGGCAGTCGGGTACGTCGACGATGAGGTCGCGCGGGATGGACAGCGCGGTCGCGTTGGTCCGGTCCTTGGAGACGTGCAGCAGGATCGTCGTATCGGCGTGCCCGACGCTCTCGGCGTCTCCGTACCCCTCGTTCCCCGACCCGGTCCGCTTGTCGGTGCCGATCAGCAGGAGGTTGATGGCCTTGTCCTTGCTGAACCCGCCGGTCCCGGCGCCGTCGGTGGACGCGGAGGAGATGTTGTCGTTGAGGTGCTCGATGTAGAGGTACGCGGCGGCGGCCGTACCGACCATCAGGAAGGCCATGGTCCCGCCGGTCCACATGAGGATCTTCTTCCCCTTGGACTTCTTCTTGACGGGTTTACGGCCCCGCCGCCCAGGCAGCGGCTCCTCGGGAGCGGCACCGCCTCTGCGGCGCCGGGGTCCGGGCACGTCACGCCCGGGCCCGCCGGGCAGCGCGCCGCGATCCGGCGCGGGAGCCTCGGTGGCCGCGCGCGACGCGGCTCTCCGGGGTCCGGGCACGGACGACGGCACCGGCGTCGGTGACTGCGCTGCGGAAGGAGCCAGTCGCAGTTCGTATTCGCCGGTGTTCGGATTGAGCACCCACTGGTCTGCGGGATCGATGTTGTCCGCCCGCCCACGGCCTTGCGCGTCCACGGTTGTCCGAATCCTCCGTCGGGGCCACGCGGCGCCCTTTTCCCCCGTAAAGGCGCTCAGGTCTCGGTCTACGGTGCACGGCCCCGGGGAAGGAGCTCGCGGCCGGGTGCACTGGATCGGCTCACACTATCCGCCCGTCCGGGTGTCAAGCGACGGCGGTGACAAATTGCACGTGCCTACATCGGGCAATACGGCGCAATTCCTGGAACGGGAGTTCGTTAAATCTTGGGTACTTGGCGGTTGCTTTACTCACACCGCTGTGTGGCGGCTGTGCCGCCCCGGTAGAGAGGGGTGGCGGGCATGCGCACACCGTGGCCGTACGACTGCGGGGCGGAGGCGACGGAGACGGGGAGATCGGCGCGGAGCCGCCGGAAGAGTTCTCCGGCGGCGGGCTGCACGAGCTGGTCACGATTGGTGTTATAGACGTACGACTCTCTCGGTACCGTCAGGAATTGCACTCGATCGGTGGGGATCTCGCGCAGGCCCCGGACGAGTTCGTACATGCCCCGCAACCCCGCGAGTTCCGGATCGGCCGTCACCGAGGAAGTCGCCGCGTCCAGCACGGGATAGAGCTTCACCGGATTCAGCAGCACACCATTGCTCCACACCTTGTCCACCAGCGCCGCGAGAAAACGCTGCTGGCGGTCCATACGGTCCGTGTCGCTGCCGTCGCCGAGAGATTTGCGCGCGCGCACGAACCCGAGCGCCTGCTCCCCGTTCAGCGTGACCTTCCCGGCGGGCAGCCGCAGCTTCGCCGCCCGGTCGTCGACGGGCTCCGCGAGACACACCTCGACGCCGTCCACGGCATCGACCATCTTCTTGAACCCCTGGAAATCGACGACCACATGATGATCCACCCGGACCCCCGTCAACTCCTCGACGGTCCGGATCGCACACGCCGAACCCCCCACCTCAAACGCGCGGTTGAGCATCCCGAACGAGCCCGGGACCCGCGTCCCGTCCGCCGCCGCACAGGCAGGCACCTCCACCATCAGATCCCGGGGCAGCGACACGGCCGTAGCGCTCCTCCGCCCCGCCGCCAGATGCAACAGGATCATGCTGTCGGCCCGCTCACTCCCACTGTCCCGCCCATAC
>NZ_LIRL01000564.1 GCF_001419795.1 Streptomyces niveiscabiei | reverse complement strand
CCCCCTCTCCCCGCCGAACGCCCCCCGCGTGAAGGCGTACAGGAAGCGCGTCCGGGAGGGCGGCCTCGCCCCGGTGCTCCTCTGGTGGGTCACCGCGTTCGACGGCTGGCTCCTGCTGGACGGCCACGACAGGGCGGTCGCGGCGCTGGAGGAGGGGGGAACGCCGCCGTGCGTGGTGCTGGTGAGGGTGCCGGACGAGGAGGACTGGCGGAGAGATGCGGCGGACATGACGGAGAGTCATGTACGGGAGAAGCAGGGCTACTTGACCTCTCGATCCCGCCGGGACGCCCACCTCGCCCACGCCCTCGCCGCTCTCCCGTACGACGTCGCCCGTACCCGCTCCTGGCCCCTCCCCGGTGGAGCCGCAGCCTGGGATCGGGAGGCCGCTCGGGCGGTGTTTCAATTTCCGGGTGACTGATTACGACGTCCTCCGTGTTTTTTGTGCGCCCGGCGGAGGGTATGGCAACGAACTCGGGGTGATCCGCGACGGTTCGCGGATACCCGAGCGTGCGGAGCGGCAGGAACTCGCCGCCAAACTCGGGTTCAGCGAGACCGTGTTCGTGGACGACCCGGAGCGGGGGGTCATCGACATCTATACGCCCACGCTCCGGCTCCCCTTCGCCGGCCACCCCTGCGTGGGCACCGCCTGGCTCCTCGACGTCCCCGAGCTGGTGACCCCGGCCGGCGAGGTCGGTGCCCGGCTGGACGGCGAGTTCAGCTGGATAGAGGCCCGCGCGGAGTGGGCGCCGCCCAGGACCCTCCGCCAGTACGGCAGCGCAGCCGAGGTGGATGACCTGCCGATCCCCCCGCCCGGCGAGTGGATCTACGCCTGGGCATGGCTCGACGAGGCGGCCGGCCGCGTCCGCGCACGCGCCTTCCCCGGCCGCGGCGACGGCATCGACGAGGACGAGGCGACCGGCGCGGCGGCGATCCTCCTCACCGACCAGCTGGGCCGCGCGCTGAACATCACGCAGGGCGCGGGCTCTCAGATCCTCACGGCCCCGCAGCCGTACGGCTGGGTGGAGATCGGGGGCCGCGTCCTCCTGGAGCGCTGACCCGCCGTCGTACGAGATGACAAGCGAGGAACCGGTCCCCGGCCGGGGGAGAGGCGGGATGATGGGGGTGACCGTCTGCCCGGAGTGGCGGGAGTGAGGAGCAGCCATGACACGTCTCCCGCTCAGGACCGTGGCCGAGATCCGCGCCGCGCTGAGGGAGGGCCGGGGGTTCCCCGGGGACAGGGAGGACTTCGAGGCGGACCTCGCGCGTGCGCTCGACGCCTCCACGGCCGCCGATCTCGGCCGGGTCGCCGAGGTCATCAGGACGTACGCCGGGAGCATCCGCGCCTACAGCGACCCCGAGTTCGACGAAGCGCTCCAGGAAGGGCTTGAGATCATCGCCGAGATCAAGCGGGAGGGGCACGCGTGAGCCGCGCCATCGCGGTGATCGCGACCGCGGCGGCGAAGCGGCTCGACGCCTTGACGCCGGCCGCCCGCGAGGCCGTCGAGCAGCTGAGGCGGGAGCTGGAGCACAACCCCAGGCTCGGCGTCCTGCGCGGTGCGAGGGAGGCGACCGGTTCCCAGGTCGTCTACCGGACCCGCGTCGAACCACGCCCGGGGACGCGGGGGCTGACCGTCGTGTACGTGTACACCTATGCCCCGCACCCCCCGGCCGTCGTGATCATAAGCGTCACTCCGGACGACCCCGCCGACGAACCCCGTCCCTGACCCTCACGCGCTCGCCGCGAACTCCTCCGCGAGCCCCCGGAACACCCCCGTGTTCAGCGCGAACGCCCGCTTGCACTCGCCGACGATCCGCTGCTTCTCCAGCTCGTCGGCCGGCAACGCGTCCAGCAGTTCCCGGTACCCCTGCTTGAACGCCGTCGGACTCCCGAGCTCCTCGAAGACGTAGAACCGCACCCCGTCCCCCTTCCGCTCGAACCCCCACGTCCGCTCGGCCTTGTCGCGGATGATCTGGCCGCCGGAGAGGTCGCCGAGGTACCGGGTGTAGTGGTGGGCGACGTACCCGCCGGGCCACTGGGCCGCGCACTCCCGAACCCGGTCCGCGTAGGCCCGAGTTGCCGGCAGCGCCGACAGCCCCGTACGCCACCGGGGGCCCCGCAGGTGCGCGAGGTCCCGCTCCAGCGCGCTCAGCCGGAACAGCTCCGGCCGGATGAAGGGCCCGGCGACCGGATCGGACGCCAGCCGGTCCGCGCCCGCCTCCAACGCCTCGTACACGAACCAGAGTTGCTCGGTGTAACGGGCGTACGCGTCGATGCCCAGGCGTCCGCCCAGCAGGTCGGACATGAACGTCGAGGTCTCGGCCTCCACGTGCTGCTCGTGGGACGCGGTGCGGATGACGGTCGAGAAGGAGTCCATGGCCCACATCTTGTTAGGTAAGGCTTACCTGAGTCAATAGCTTTGCCGACGCCCCGTCGGGAAACTTGCCGACATGGTGTCGGTAAAAGCGTACAGAGAAAAACCCGGCCTCGACAGAGGAGGCCGGGTCCGGAAGACGGTCACGGCAGGGTCAGGATCTCCGCGCCGGTCTCCGTCACCACCAGCGTGTGCTCGAACTGCGCCGTCCGCCTGCGGTCCTTCGTGACGACCGTCCAGCCGTCGTCCCACAGGTCGTACTCGTGCGTCCCCAGCGTCAGCATCGGCTCGATCGTGAACGTCATCCCCGGCTGGATCACCGTCGTCGCGTGCGGACTGTCGTAGTGCGGGATGATCAGCCCCGAGTGGAACGACGAGTTGATGCCGTGCCCCGTGAAGTCCCGCACGACCCCGTACCCGAACCGCTTCGCGTACGACTCGATCACCCGGCCGATGATGTTGATCTGCCGGCCCGGACGGACGGCCTTGATCGCCCGGCTCAACGACTCCCGCGTCCGCTCCACCAGCAGCCGCGACTCCTCGTCCACCTCGCCGACCAGGTACGTCGCGTTGTTGTCGCCGTGCACGCCGCCGATGTAAGCGGTTACGTCGAGATTCACGATGTCGCCGTCGCGCAGCACCGTCGAGTCCGGGATGCCGTGGCAGATGACCTCGTTCACGCTGGTGCACAGGGACTTAGGGAACCCCCGGTAACCCAGCGTCGACGGGTACGCCCCGTGGTCGCACATGTAGTCGTGCGCCACCTTGTCGAGGAGGTCGGTCGTCACGCCCGGCGCGATGTGCTTCGCCGCCTCCTCCATCGCCCGCGCCGCGATCCGGCCCGCGAGGCGCATCGCCTCGACCGTCTCCGGCGTCTGCACCTCCGGACCGGTGTACGGCGTCGGCGCGGGCTTGCCGACGTACTCGGGGCGCCGGATGTTTCCGGGGACGGGGCGGGTGGGAGACAGCTCCCCTGGTACGAGCAGCGACTGGCCTGACATGACGACGAGTCTAACGAGCGGGGATGGGGGACCATGTCCGTGGTGAAAGGAGCCCCGTGATGGCCCTCTTCAAGAAGCGCACCGCCGGCAAGCCCGGCGAATGGTTCTACTGCCTGGAACACAAGAAGGTCGAGGAAGGCCCCGACTGCCCCGGCAAGGACCGCTTCGGCCCCTACCCCTCCCGCAAGGAGGCGGAACACGCGATGGAGACCGCCCGCGAACGCAACCTGGAATGGGAGAACGACGCACGGTGGAACGACGGCGCGGGGAAGGGCGACGAGGGAAGCAACAACGACTGAAAACGGTTACGTCGCTTTCGCCGCCGTCCGCTGATCCCGCACCCGCAGCGCGTGCACGTCCGTCCGCGCGTCGTACCTCATCAGCGCCGGCAGGCACAGCGCGAGCGCCCCCACCGCGCCCACGCACAGCACCCCGCCCGACCACATCGACGTACGGATGCCGAACCACGCGGCGAACGAGCCCGAGCGGACCTGGCCGAGGGTCGGGCCCGCCGAGTACGACAGGAGCTCGATCCCGGCGAGGCGGCCACGCAGCTCGTCGGGGACCGTCTGGTTCCAGATCGCCGAGCGGAAGATCCCGCTGACCATGTCGACCCCGCCCGCGACGGTCAGCAGGAGCAGCACCAGCCACACGTTGTGCACGAGCCCCGCGCCCGCGACGGCCACCCCGAACAGCGCGGCCATCAGCACGACGATCCGCCCGTGCCGGTGCACCCGCGAGGTCCAGCCGCTCGTCAGACTCACCAGCAGCGAGCCGAGCGGCAGCGCCGCGTACATCAGCCCCAGCGCCCACGGCGCCCCCAACTCGTCGGCCAGGAACGGCAGCAGCGCCAGCGGCATCGCGAAGAACATCGCCGCGAGGTCGACGGCGTACGTACCCAGCAGGTCCTTGCGGCCCCACGCGTACCGGGCGCCCTCCCTGATCGCCGCGAGGGAGGGCTTCACCGCCTCGTGCGACGCCGGGGACGCCGCGACGCCCGCCATCAGCAGCACCGACACCACGAACGTCACCAGGTCGGCGCCGTACGCCCACCCCAGCCCCGCGTACGCCACGACGAGCCCCGCCAGCGCGGGGCCCGCGACCCCGCCGATCGTCCGCCGCAGCGAACTCAGCGCGGCGGCGGCCGGGAGGTGCTCGTGGTCGACGATGCGGGGCCACAGCGAGTCCAGCGCGGGCCGCTGGACCGAGGTGAGGGCGGCGGTCAGCGCGGCGATCACGTACAGCGGCCAGACCTTCGGTACCGGCAGCAGCGCGTTGACCAGCAGGCCCGCGCTCAGCACGCCCTGACCGGCCTCCGTCCACACGATCAGCGTCCGCTTGTCGACCGCGTCGGCCAGCGCACCCCCGTACAGCCCGAACACCACCAGCGGCACCAGCTCGACCGCCCCGATCGCGCCCACGGCCGCCGCCGACCCCGTCAGCTCCTTCACCTGCACCGGCAGCGCGACGAACGTCAGGAAGCTCCCGAACGCCGAGACCAGCCCCGACAGCCACAGCAGCCGGAAGTCACGGGAGGCGTGCCAGGGGCGCAGGTCGGGGAGGAGAGCGGCGGGAGTCACGAAGGGCCATGGTCGGTGGGGGTGAGGTGGCGCGGCAAACGGTTTTCGGTTGTTTCTGCTGCCTCACCAGGCGGGCGGCGGCGGAGCCGTCAGCGCCTCCGCGACCCGGGAGAGACGGTCCAGAAACCGTTTACGGCCCCGTTGCTGTACGACCGCCTGCTCGCCGGCCCCCGCGCTCACCAGGTGCTGGACCGTGTCCAGGTCCAGTTCCGCGCCCTCCCTGACGTCCAGCGTCTCGTGGGCCATCGCGCCCAGCTCGCCGCCGCCCCAGCCGAGCGCGAGGACGGTCGCCCCGGCCCGGCGGGCCGTGTGGACGCGTTCGAGGAGCGCGGCCGGTTCCGTCGGCGCCACCACCAGGAGCGTCTCGCCGCGCCGGGCGGCCTCGATCCTGCCGGGGCCGACCGCCAGGTGCGCGGGGTCGGACCGGCGCGCGCCGTGCCGTACGAGGGTCGGCGCCAGCTCGGGCGTACCGGACCAGGCGGCCTCGTCGACGAGGTGCGCGGCGAGGTGCCACGGCTCGTACTCCGGGGTGCCGACGAGGAGCAGCCCGCCCCCGTGCGTCACCACCGAGCCGCGTAACACCTGGGCGAACCTCCGCGTCGAGGTCAGCCACTGGGTCCCGGCGAGCACTTCACGCAGCAAGGCGACACGTACGGCGTCCATGGGGCGCAGCCTGCCGCAGGGGGCGGGGGTCGGTCTCGGGTACTACGGGTATTCACCCGTCCGGGAACGGCTCGGGGGCGGTGCCGACGTAGGGTCGGGCCCATGACCTCTACGGACAGTGCAGACAAGCCCGCCCCCAAGGACCCCTGGGACCTCCCCGACGTATCCGGACTGGTCGTCGGCGTGCTGGGCGGGACCGGGCCGCAGGGCAAGGGGCTCGCGTACCGGCTCGCGAAGGCCGGGCAGAAGGTGATCATCGGCTCGCGCGCGGCCGAGCGCGCGCAGGAGGCGGCGGCCGAGCTGGGGCACGGCGTCGAGGGCGCGGACAACGCGGAGACCGCGCGCCGCAGCGACGTCGTCATCGTCGCGGTGCCGTGGGACGGGCACGGCAAGACGCTGGAGTCCCTGCGCGAGGAACTCGCCGGGAAGCTCGTCGTCGACTGCGTCAACCCGCTCGGGTTCGACAAGAAGGGCGCGTACGCGCTGAAGCCGGAGGAGGGCAGCGCCGCCGAGCAGGCCGCCGCGCTGCTGCCGGACTCGCGGGTCGCCGCCGCGTTCCACCACCTCTCCGCCGTGCTGCTCATGGACCGGGAGATCGCGGAGATCGACACGGACGTCATGGTGCTCGGGGAGGCGCGGGCGGACGTCGAGATCGTGCAGGCGCTGGCCGGGCGCATCCCCGGCATGCGGGGCGTCTTCGCCGGGCGGCTGCGCAACGCGCATCAGGTCGAGTCGCTCGTCGCCAACCTGATCTCCGTCAACCGGCGGTACAAGGCGCACGCCGGGCTGCGGGTCACGGACGTCTGAGCCGATGGGGGACACTGGTCGTCGTCGTACCCCGGTGTCCCCCGATCAGGAGCCCATGGCCATGCCCCGCCTCGCCCTCTACGCCCTCGTCGTCTGCCTGCTCGCGGTGGCGGCGGCCGTCGTCTCGTTCGTCCAGGGGAGTTTCCTGGGGGTCGTGTGGGTGCTGATCGCGGGGGTGTCGTCCAACATGACCTGGTACTACTGGCGGCGCGCGAAGGCTAGTTGACGGAGCAGACCCCGCTGTCGCCCTGCCAGAAGCGGTACAGCTCCTGACCGCAGTACGTCGAGAAGTTGTCGATCCCCAGGCTGCGCAGGATCGCGTCGATCACGTCGAAGAAGCCGTTGTTGATCGACGGGACCCACAGCACCGCGAACACGAACAGCAGGCCGAACGGCGCGAACGGCTCCACCTGGCGCTTCACGCTGTACGGCAGCCAGGGCTCGATCACGCCGTACCCGTCGAGCCCCGGCACCGGCAGGAAGTTCAGCAGCGCGGCCGTCACCTGCAACAACGCGAGGAACGCGAGCGCGAACCGGAAGTCCGCCGGCACGCCGTCCAGGGCGTCCAGCCAGAACGGCGCGGTGCACACGACGGCGAACAGGACGTTCGTGAGGGGCCCCGCCGCCGAGATCACACTGTGCTTCCAGCGCCCCCGGATGCGGTTGCGCTCGATGAACACGGCACCGCCGGGCAGGCCGATCCCGCCCATGATCACGAAGATCACGGGGAGGACGATGCTGAGCAGCGCGTGCGTGTACTTCAGCGGGTTCAGCGTGAGGTACCCCTTCGCCCCCACGGTGATGTCCCCGCCGTGCAACGCCGTCCGTGCGTGCGCGTACTCGTGCAGACACAGCGACACGATCCACGCGGCGGTCACGAACAGGAACACCGCGACCCCGGGAGTCTCCGCGAACCCCGTCCACGTCGCCCACCCGGTGACCGCCGTGACCGCGAGAATGCCCAGAAAGACCGGGCTGACCCGCCGGTCGCTGTGGCGGGAGGTGGTGCTGGTCATGGGGGCGGGCTCCTGGGTCGGGCGGGATGTACGCGTAGACCGTACAGTTGACATCCTCCCCTCCCTGGCGGGAGGGGATTCCTGGCTCAGGCTGCCTGCGGGAGCGGCGCTCCCGGAGGTCTTCCGCCATCAGTACCAGCCGGGGTGAGACCAGCCCGGACGAGCATGACGCGGGCGGAGTTCTTGTCCCTGGGGGACACGGCTCCGCATGCGGTGCACGCGTAGGTTCGTTCGGAGAGGGGGAGTGCGTGCTTGGTTCTCGCACCGCACTCGGAGCAGTCCATCGTGGTGTGGGCGGGGTGCACGAGGTGCACGATGCGGCCGTGTTTGCGGGCCATCTCGGTCAGCGCGGCCCTGGTCGCGCCGATCGCGGCGTCGGCGGCCTTGCGGGCCATCGTGGACTTCGCGAGGAACTTCGGCCTGAAGTCCTCGACAGCTAGCTGGTCGAAGTCCTGCACGACAGCCTTGGCCCACTTGCGGCCGGTGTCCTGCCGCTGCCGGGTGACCTTCTTGTGGACCTTGGCTGCCGCACGGGCCGCTGCCCGGTAGCCCTTCGACGCGGCCTTCCCGCGCGTGGGCTTCCGCCTTGCCATCTGCTTCTGGTACCGGGCGAGTTTCTGCGCGGCGGTCTTCCCGTGCTGCGCGTGGGGCAGGTCGTGGGCGTCGGAGGTGGTGGTCGCGGTCTCCCTGACGCCCCAGTCGATGCCGATCGCCCGGCCTGTCGCGGGTAGCGGTTCAAGAATGGCGGCGACGACGAACGAGGCATACCAGTGGCCGAGGCTGTCCCGGTACACCCGGACCGACGTTGGGTCGGTGGGCAGGGCACGGGACCACACCACGGTCAGCACGATGCCGCCCGCGAGGTGCAGGCGGCCATCCTTCAGCCGGAAGCCGCGCCGCGTGTAGTTCATCGACGGCAGCGCATCACGCTTGCGCTTGATGCGGGGCATCCCGGCGCGCTGCCGCATCGGCAGCCCCGCCTTGATGTCCTTCAGCGCTTTGGCGCGGGACGTCCCGAAGTCGCGGATGATCTGCTGCTGCGGCACCGAAGCTCCCGCACGCAGCCAGGCCATGGCGGTACGGGCCCCGGTCAGCATCCTGTCGAGCTGCGCCGGACCGCACGTCACCTTGCCGGCAGCGTCCTTGTTCAGGCCGTGGACCTTGCGGGACATCGCCACGCACTCGTTCCACACCCACCGGCAGCGCGCCCACTCGGCATCGAGTCCGGCGCGCGCTGTGGACGACACGCGAAGGCGATAGGTGTACCGGGCATGCCCGGACTCCTCGCCCGTCTCGCGCATCGTCGTCATGACGTCAGCCTAGCACTACAGTTGAGGCATGAATGATGAAAAACGCACCACCCTCCGCCTTCCCGAAGACCTCCACCAGTGGCTCGTCGACCAGGCTCGCGCGGCTCACCGGTCGGTCAACTCCGAGATCGTCCACCGCCTCGAGGGCGAGCGCGCCGCCGCCGTGGCAGACGCCGAATCACCCTGAGGGCGATTCACCTCCCCCTGCCCCGCTTCGCAGGGGGCCAGTTCTCCCCCGTAAGCGGGAGGTGCCCCCCGGCCTGAAGGCCGGGGCATCCTCGGAGGTTCCCGGTGACAAAAGGTCTGCGGGCGGATAAGAGGGCCGACGGCCGGTACTCTGCGAGCGACTTGACCGGGGAGGTGCTGTGGGGGATGACCGAGGGCTGGGTGGCAGATGCGGTGGAGACCTTGTGGGTGCCCAGGTGGATGCGGCTGCGCCTGACGGCGAACGGACTCATGCTGGTGCCGGTCACCCGTGCTCACAGGATGACCTCGCGGCGTATCGAGAACCAGATCGAGGAACGGCTGCCTGGTTGGACGCCGGTGAGTGGGTTCGCGGTGGTTCCCTCCCGTGAGGGATACAAGCCGGAGCCCGACGCCTCAGCGCTTCCGCTGGACCAGGTGCGGCCGGATGAGAGCGAGATCGACGAGTCTCTGCCGCCCTTCGTGGTCGAGGTCGTCTCGCTGGAGAGCGAGGGCCACGAGTACAACACCACGCCGGACCACTATGCCCTGCGCGGCATCCCCTCCTACTTGGTCGTCGACGCCACCAGGAGTCCAGTGTGTTCGGCGACCTGATCGAGATCCCCGTCGCCGGTCAGACCCTCGTGCTCGACTCCGCCGAGTTCCAGAGGATCTGAAGCTTGCGAAACCCGGAGGCGCGTCGGGGGCGTCCACAAGGACAATGGAACCCGTGCGTTACTGCGTCCTCGGCTCCACTCAGGTTCTGCGTCCCGACGGCACCGTGTTGGCGGTGGGTGGGGCGCGGTTGCGTGCGTTGTTGACGGTGTTGGTGTTGCGGGCGGGGCGGACGGTGTCCGTGGGGTCGCTGGTGGAGGAGGTAGGGGCGGGGGAGCCC